>JBOFFD010000285.1:0-2891 GCA_051648425.1 Planctomycetia bacterium | reverse complement strand
CCGAAGTGGAGAAAATGCTCCACCAGTTGGAACGCAGCGTCGGTACGCTCGAGTTCCATGCGATGATGAATGAAGAAGCCGACTCCAACAACGCCTTCGTTACAATTCAGGCCGGCGCCGGCGGTACGGAGTCGTGCGATTGGACGCAGATCCTTTACCGGATGTACATGCGCTGGGCGGAAGAAAAGCACTTCGCCGTCGAGGAGCTCGACCTCGGACCCGGTGAGCAGGCGGGCATCCGCAGCGTGACTTTCGCGGTGCGCGGCAAATACGCCTACGGGCGGCTGCGCAGCGAGAACGGAGTCCACCGGCTGGTGCGCATCAGTCCGTTCGACTCCAACGCGCGACGGCAAACATCGTTCGCCTCCGTCGACGTCCTTCCCGAAATCGACGACGACTTCGAGATCGAGGTGAAGGAAGGCGACATTACGATGGAAACCTTCACCAGCGGCGGCCCCGGCGGACAGCACCAGAACAAGACCGCCAGCGGCGTTCGACTGCGGCACGCGCCGTCGGGCATCGTCGTCGAGTGCCGCAGCGAGCGCAGCCAGCATAAGAACCGCGCGACCTGCATGAAAATGATCAAGGCGAAAATGTATCAGATCGAAATGGACAAGCGGAAGGCGGAAGTGTCGAAACATTACGAAGGCAAGAGCGAGATCGCCTTCGGAAGTCAGATTCGATCTTACGTTTTGCATCCGTATCAACTGGTGAAGGACCACCGCACCGACACCGAAATCGGCAACGCCGGCGGCGTGTTGGAAGGGAACATCGACCCGTTCATCGAAAGCTATCTGCGGTCGCAGATCGGCGCCCGGGCGTGATCGACGCGGCGACGGACGAATGGTTTCGGGGCGTTCCGGCCGCGGCGGCGGCGGCGGTCTTACACGGCGGGGTCGACGGCGAACGGCACTGGGTCGTCGCCGGACGATTGGCGGCGTCCGCCGTCTGGCGCGGCGACCGTTGGATTCTGGCGGCGGCGCGATGGAGCGACGGCGCGTGGCGGCCGCGATGCCGATGCCACGACGCGGCGTTGGACGCGGCGTTGGACGCGGAGCGCGGGCCGGCGGACGAGTGCGGCGGAGATCCCGTTTTTCAACAGTGCGTCGGTCGGGTCGCCGATGAATCGCGGGCGGAACTTCTTCTCGTCGGTCAGAGCGGCCGGCGGCATTTCTCGGCCGTGTTCGCGGTCGACGCGGCGGGCGGTTGCAACTTCGAGGTCGCCGACCGGTCGTCGGTCAGATCGGCGGTCGAACGGTTTACATTGCACTTCGTTCTGAACGACGACGACGCGGCGGGTAAGAACGATTGGCGGCTTTTGGAAGTCGACGGAATCGTCGCCGGCCCGCCCGGATCTTACGGAACGGCGGTCGAGCTGCGGGTGGAGTCCGAGACGCCTGGCGATTCCTTGTTGAAACTGGCGTCGGCGGCCGGCGCGCGACCGGCGTCCGGCACCGTGCGTTATGGCGTCCGCTGGACTTCACCGATCGATTGATCGGCCGCGACACCCTCCCGCCTGGTTCGCGCCTGGCGGCGTCGGTTTGGGTTTGTAGGATGGTCGGCGAGCGGCACCACCGACGGCCCCCCGACGGCCCTTGCGAACATCGAAGGAATCACGAATGACCGTTGAAAACGCCGCCGAATTGGTGGTCCTCGGAGGAGGACCCGGAGGCTACGCCGCCGCATTCCACGCCGCCGACCACGGAATGAACGTGACGCTGGTGAACGAAGAATCGGCTCCCGGCGGCGTGTGTCTGCACCGCGGCTGCATCCCGTCGAAAGCCCTGCTGCACGTCGCCAAACTTCTCAATGAAACCAAGGAAGCCGCCCACTGTGGCTTGACCTTCGCCCCGCCCAAAATCGACCTGAACCAGGTTCGCGTTTGGAAGGGAGACGTCGTCGGCAAGCTGGTCGGCGGCGTGACGGAGCTGTGTCAGCAGCGCGGCGTGAAGTTGTTGCGGGCCCGCGGAAGCTTTCTCGACTCGAACACCCTGAAGCTGCGCGCCGCGGCGGCCGATCAAAACGGGTCGCCGGTGCCGGAGACGCTGAAGTTCCATAAGGCGATCGTCGCCGTCGGTTCGCTGCCGGCGGTCCCGCCGATGTTTCAACTCGACGACCCGCGCATCATGGATTCGACCGCCGCGCTGGAACTGGCCGATGTACCGAACCGACTGCTGGTGGTCGGCGGCGGATACATCGGGCTGGAACTCGGTTCGGTCTACGCGGCCCTGGGGTCGAAGGTTACGGTCGTCGAACTGACCGACACGCTCCTTCCGGGCGCCGACCGCGACCTCGTCCGCCCGCTGCAAAAACGGCTGGAACAGAGCTTCGCCGCCATCCATCTGCAGGTGAAGGTGGCCAAGCTGGAACCGACGCCGGAAGGGATCGTCGCGCACCTTGAAGGGGCCGGCGCACCACCGACGGCGGTCTTCGACCGCGTGCTGATCGCCGTCGGCCGACGGCCCAACAGCCGGGGCGTTGGTCTGGAAAACACCAAGGTGCAGGTCGACGAAAAAGGCTTCATCAAGGTCGACGCCCTGCAACGGACGGCGGACCCGTCGATTCTGGCCATCGGCGACGTGGCGGGCGAGCCGATGCTGGCGCATAAGGCGTCGCGCGAAGGCAAGGTGGCGGTCGAAGGACTGCTGGGGCAGCCGGCGGCGTTCGACAACGTCGCCATCCCGGCGGTGGTTTTCACCGACCCGGAAATCGCGTGGTGCGGCTTGACGGAAGGCCAAGCCAAGGCGGACGGTCGGGACGTGAAAGTGCTGCGGTTTCCGTGGGCGGCGTCGGGCCGGGCGCGGACGCTCGACCGCACCGAAGGGGTGACGAAGTTGATCTTCGACCCCGAAACGGAATGCGTGCTGGGGGTGGGGATCGTCGGTCCCGGC
>JBOFFD010000284.1:0-5220 GCA_051648425.1 Planctomycetia bacterium | reverse complement strand
TTTGACCGCCCGAACCCGTCCTTGGCGGGAACTGTCGGTCGAAGCGTGGGACGCCAGGCGGCGGAGACTTCTCAATCAGTCTTCTCCGCCGGTTGCGTTTCTGGTATCTGAATCGCGCCGCGACGAAGGACCGCGTTTGGTCCGCCGCCGTTGGCGCATGGAATGGAATCGAAATGACGGCCGCCCCAACCGCGAAGCCGCGCGCCACCGCACCCAAGGCGCCGCTTCCGGAATGTGACGAAGAAATCCTGCCCGAGTTACCCAGCGCGGCGACGCCTTCCCCGGAAGCATCGACCGTTCCCTCGGAAACACCCTCCACGGACGCTCGAGCGCGGGCGGCGGCGCGGAAGCGCCGGCTGCACGGCGACTTGGGTTACTGCATGACCGACGGCGCGCTGTTCAGCGTAATGGTCGGCTGCGGTGAAACCTATCTACCGGCGTTCATTCTGGCAGTCGGCACGACGGGCGTGGCCGCCGGCCTGATTTCGACGCTGCCGATGCTGTTTGGCGGAGTTCTGCAACTGCTGTCGCCGAGGGCCGTCCGTTGGGTCGGCAGCCACCGGCGGTGGGTGGTGATCTGCTCGGCGCTTCAGGCGCTGAGCTTCCTGCCGCTCATCGCGGGCGGGCTGCTGGGCGGCATGCCGGTGGTGTTGGCGTTCCTGACGGCGTCGATCTACTGGGGCGCCAGCCTGGGGACGGGGCCGGCGTGGAACACCTGGATCACACGCATCATCCCGCATGGGGTGCGGATGCGGTTCTTCGGCTGCCGGTCGCGCTGGTGCCAGGCGTGCGTGATGGTCGGCTTCGTCGCCGGCGGTCTAACGTTGCATCTCGGCAAAGAAGGCGGCTGGGCGCTGTTGGCGTTCGCGGCGATTTTCGCCGTGGCGATGCTGTGCCGGGCCGGGTCGGCGTACAGCTTGTGGAATCAGACCGAGCCGGCCGAGCCGCCGCCGCCGCAAAAGCGGGTGTCGATGCTGGACCTGCTTTCCCGGTGGCGCACGACGGAAGACGGGCGGCTGCTGGTCTTCCTGTTGGCGATTCAGGTGGGCATTCAGATCTCGGGGCCGTACTTCACGCCGTACATGCTGCGGGAACTGGGAATGTCGATCGGCGCGTACGTCGTGCTGATCGCGACGTCGTTCGTCGCCAAGGCGGCGTCGGCCCCGTTCTTCGGGCTGCTGGCGAAGCGCTGGGGTCCGCAACGCCTCTTATGGATGGGGGCGGTGGGCGTCGCGCCGGTGTCGGGTTTGTGGCTGGTTTCCGCCGACTTTTACTACCTGATGGGGGTGCAGGTCGTCGCGGGGGTGGTGTGGGCGGCGTTCGAGTTGGCGACGATGCTCATGTTCTTCGAGGCGATCAAGCCGGAAGAGCGCACGAGCGTGCTGACCACCTACAACTTCGCCAACGCGGCGGCGGCGGTGCTGGGCACGATGGTCGGGGTGGCGCTGCTGACGACGCTGGGCGAGGCGCCGGGCACGTACTTGGCGCTGTTCGGACTGTCGGCGGCGGCGCGGACCTTGGCGTTGCTGTTCCTGGTGCGGTTGCCGCCGCTGCGACTGAAGAGCCTGACGGTGGCGCTGCGGACGCTGGCGGTGCGTCCGGCGGGCGACGGGGTCGTACGGCCGATCCTGCCGAGCTTGGAAGACGACCGCTGACTTTCGTCGCCGAAAAGCACGAAAGCGCGCCGGCCGATCCCGCGAAAGGATCGGCCGGTTTCATTTCTTGGCGGACGAAGACAAAGAAACCGGCTGGAATTCGACCAAACTTCTCGCGGCGCCTGCCGAAGTCGCGTTGACACGTCGACTGGTTCGGCGTATCGGCCCGACGTCCTTCTGCATTCTTCACCAACAGACGAACTCCGGTCGACGGCGGCTCCAGGCACTAGGGGGTGCCCAGAGCGTTCGTCCGCGCTTCGCCTTCGGGCGGTCGGCGCGGGCGGGCGGACGTCGTCGAACGGAAAAAGACACGATGAGATCAGCCGTCCGACCGTCAACGGGGGTATGGCGACGGTCGGTGCAGGATGGACGAGACGCCCCGAGGGGCGTCGCGGTCGGTCGGGGTCGTTTAGGCGGAAGCCAGGGCGGCGTCGGGAGTCGCGACGTTGCGGGACGTCGGAATCCTTCCATGTTCGGTCAGAAGGAACGGATGGAGAGTCATGGGATCTCTCGTAAAGGAGTTTGCGTTGGGACGGGCACGACCATTCCTCAAATGGTGCAGCGTGTGCGTATGCCTGACCGCAACATCGGGAACCGCGTGGCCCCAGGCGGCCATCCCTCCCGATGCCAAGCGGTCCGCCAGCACCGCACTTCAGCCAGGCGACGCCCTGCGCGAAGGCATCAACCGGTACCGCCGCGGCGAGTACGAACAGGCGACGAAGTACCTGAACTACGCCAAACAGGGGAGCGCCTCGCTGTCGGACACCGACCGCAAGGTGCTGCAAGAGTACGCGGCGAAGGCCGAAGTGGCCGCCCAGGGCGCCGTCCAGGCTCGGGCCGAGTTGAAACAGGCGGAAGCGGCGGCGGCCGGCGGCGACGCCGCGACCGCGGTCGGCCTGTTGAACAAGGCGCGGGCCAACCAATTCCTGAGTTCGCAGGAGCGTCAGCGGGCGGAAATGCTCGCCGAGCAGGCTCAGAGCGGCCAGAAGCCGTCGATGCTTGGTCGGATGTTCGGTCGTTCGGCGACGCCGGCGGCCCAGCCGACCGGCGCGACGACGACGACCGTCCCGGCGGCCGGCGCTGAAAGCAGCCCGACCGTTTCCTCGAGCAAGATCTCTCGGGCCGACGCCAAGCGTCTGCTGACCGAGGGACGTCAGTTCCTCGCCAAGGGACACGTCGACCAGGCCGAGAAATGGGCGGTGGCGGCGAAGGAATACGACGGCGGCTGGTTCTTCGGCGACTCGCCCGACAAACTGTTGGCCGACGCGGCCGCGGCGAAGTCCGCCCGCGGCGCCGCCCCCACGGGCGGATCGGCCCCGACTCCTTCGCCCGTTGGTGACGCAACGGCGGAAGCGTCGGCCCTTCTGACCCAAGCCCGGGCCGCTCTGGCCGCGGGGTCGCTGGATCAAGCCCAGAAGATGGCCGTGCAGGCTCAATCCCTGCGGCCCGGCCTGCAATGGAACGACAAAGACACCCCCGAACGGGTGCTCGCCGACATTCAACGTGCCCGGACGCGCGGAACGAACGTCGCCAGCTCTCAGAACGTCGTCGCTACGGCCGGCTCGGACGAAGCGGTCCGTCTCAAAGCGCTGAACATGTTGCACCAAGCGCGGGAGGCCGCCAAGGCCGGCCGCGTCGATCAGTCGCAGCAGCTTTGCGAACAGGCCCGCAGCTTGGGCGCCAAGTACCGCCCGTTCGACGACACGCCCGACAAAGTCGCGGCGGTCGTCAAACAACTGAACTCGCCGACGGTGGCGGCCCCGACGGCCCCGGCCGGCAAGATCGGATCGTCGGACGCCGACCCCCGCGTGAAGGCCCAGGCGATGCTCGCCCAGGCCGAAGCGATGGTTCAGGCCGGCAAGACGACCGAGGCGGAAACGGTCCTCGCCCAGGTCGAGGCGATGAAGATTTCCTTCGGCGCCTTCGACAAGCATCCGGCCCAGATTCGGGCCGCGATCGCCGCCAGGCAGCCGACGCCGACGAAGCCGACGACGGTCGCCGCCGCTCCGACGACGCCCAGCGTCGGACGGTCGACGGGACCGGCCCGCGGCCGATCGGACGCGGCGCCGAAAATGCCGGCCGGTATGGCCGTGCCGCCGTCGGTGGCGGGCGTCGGTCCGGCCGTGCCGTCGAAGGCGACGGTCAACGTGCGTAAGGCGGAGGCCGTCAAGGCCGTCGCCCAGGCCCGCGCCGCCTTCGACAAGGGCGACTACCGGACGGCGGTGGAACTGGCCCAGTCGGCCAAGGCGATGAACGAATCGTTCGGCCCGAACGAAGACTCGCCGGAAGCGGTGCTGAAGGCTCACGAAGCGGTACGGTCGCGGTTGCAAGAACGCGCCAGCCAAACCGCGGCCGCCAAGGCGCCGGAAGCCCGGAAGCCGATGGTCGAAACCCGCGTCCCGATGGACAAGGGCGCCGCCGAGGCGACGGTCGTCGCGGCTCCGAAGCCGATCATGCCGACGATTCCGGTGATTCCGCCGGCGCCGGAGCCCTCGGCCGTCAAGCTGACCTCGACCGCCCCGGAACCTTCCGCGAAGGGTCCGCAGTTGTTTGAAGCGGGGATGAACGCCTTCCGCCGCAAGGAATATGCCCAGGCCGGCGCCTACTTCAGCGAAGCGGACAAATACCGCGCCACTCTGTCGCCGGTGCAGCAGCAGAGCTTGCAGGAACACCTCGCGTTCACGCAGGGGATGCAGAACGAACTGCTGCCGGCCTCGGCCCAGCGGCTGTCGGTTCCGGGCCGTTCGCGGGCCGGCGACGGCGCTCTGGCGTTGCAGGAGAAGGCTGCCGCCCCCGGCGGCGAAGCGGCTCCCGGCGGCGCGGGCAAGGCGGCGGCCGGCGACCGCAGCCTGAACGAAGACGTGATCGGTCGGGCCAAGCAGGCCGAACTCGTCGAACAGCAGCGGCTTCGCCGTGAAGTGATCGAGACCCTGGAACAGGCCAACCGCCTGGTGCAGACCGATCCCGAGAACGCCATCCGCCAGCTTGAAAACCAGCTTGCCACCGTGCAAGACAGCCCGCTCGACCGCGACTTGACGGCCCCGCTGGTGCGGCAGCTCCAGCAGCGCATTCGGCAGTATCAGGTCGACCGCAAACAGGTCGAACTGGCGCAGCTCGAACGCGACCGCCAGCAGGCGGTGGTCGACGCCCGCCGTCGGCAGGACCAAGCGGTCGTGCAGCAGCAGACGACGCTGAAGGAATTGATGACCCGGTTCAACTCGCTCATGGACGCGGGGAACTACATCGAAGCCGAAGCCGTCGCCTACCAGATGACCGAAATCGATCCGGACGAAGTCTCGGCCCACGCCGCCCTTCACAAGGCGACGTTGTCGAAGCACTACTCGGCGATCGAAGACATCGAAAACCGGAAGAAGGAAGCGTACTGGGAGACGCTGTACCAGGTCGAGAAGTCGGCCATCCCGTTCCCGGACGAACCGCCGCTGCAATACATCGACGCGAAGGACTGGGAAGAGCTGACGATCCGCCGGCAGAAGTACAAGTCGGTCGACTTGTCGGAGAAGAACGAAGCGACGCTGAACATCGAAAAGGCGTTGCAGCGGCCGGT
>JBOFFD010000283.1:0-9587 GCA_051648425.1 Planctomycetia bacterium | reverse complement strand
GGTTGCCGGTGACGTAGTGGCCGGGCATGCTCTGGAAGTACACCTTTTCGATGGTGTAGTCGGCCTTCTCGATCTTGCCGTGAACGACCGCGTTCAGCGGCGTCTTTTCCGGGGCGGGCCAAACGCCGGCCGCCACCTTGGTCTGCATGCGGAACTGGCCGACGCGGCTTTCCCAGGCGGCGGCGTTGGCCGGCGGCTTCCACGGGTGCTCGTCGTTGAGATCGCGCGGCTTGCCGAGCCGGCCGTCCGCCGGCAACTCGCCGATCGGCAGGACGCGGGCCTTGTCGGCCTTCGCGCGGGCGACCGCTTCCGAAGACGGCGTCGGCCGAGCGGGCGGGGCGTCGGCGGCGAAGAGCGGAGCGACGAGCGTCGCCGTCAGCAGCGCGGCGATCGAAAACTGCTTGGAAGTTGCGACATGCGGCATGGTGGTACGCCTGACTTGCAAGGAAGGATGTTCGCGCCAACGGACCGCGCGGCGGGGCGGCGGCCGCGCGAAGCGTTGGGGTCGGATGGATTCTTCCAAGAAAGGCTAGCGATTCGCGGCGACAATTCAAAGTGCTTCGCCGGAGGGACGGCGCCGGCTACTTCTCTTCGCTGGTTTCTTCGGAGGTGTAGTTCGGGGCTTCCTGGGTGATGGAGATGTCGTGCGGGTGGCTTTCGCGGACGCCGGCCGCCGTCACCTTGATGAACTTCGACCGGGTGCGCAGCTCTTCGATGTTCGGCGTGCCGCAGTAGCCCATTCCCGCCTTCAGACCGCCCACGAGTTGGTAGACGAACTCCGACAACGGCCCGCGGTACGGCACCCGACCCTCGACCCCTTCCGGCACCAGCTTCTTTTCACCGGCCCCCTGCTGGCTGTAACGGTCTTTCGAGCCGGCCATCATGGCGCCGACCGACCCCATGCCGCGATAGATCTTGAAGCTTCGGCCCTTGTAGATGATCGTTCGGCCGGGGCTTTCCGCCAAGCCGGCGAACAGGCTGCCGATCATGCAGACCCGCGCCCCCGCCGCCAGCGCCTTCGTCACGTCGCCGCTGTAACGGATGCCGCCGTCGGCGATGATCGGCACGCCGGCCGGTTCGGTTTCCTTCAGTACGCTGCGGATGGCCGTCCATTGCGGCACCCCCACCCCGGAAATCACGCGGGTGGTGCAGATCGACCCCGGACCGATCCCCACCTTGACGGCGTCGGCCCCGGCGCGAATCAGGTCGCGGGCGCCCTCGGCCGTCGCCACGTTGCCGGCCACCACGTCGATGTCGTGCTTGGCCTTCACCGCCCGCACCGTGTCCATCACGTTCTTGCTGTGGCCGTGGGCGCTGTCGACCACCACCACGTCGACGTCCTTCGAGAGGAGCGCCGCCACCCGGTCGAGGTCCAGCACGCCGACCGCCGCCCCCACCCGCAGCCGACCGCGGTCGTCCTTGCAGGCGTCCGGGAACTTCCGCATCTTGTCGATGTCCTTGATCGTCACCAGACCCTTGAGGCGGTACTGGTCGTCGACCAAGAGCAGTTTTTCGACCTTGTTGGCCGTCAGGATTTTTTCCGCTTCCTTCAGCGTCGTCCCCTCGGCGGCCGTCACCAAGTGTTCCTTGGTCATGACGTCGCGGATTCGGATTTCCTGGTCGGTGATGAAGCGTAGGTCGCGGCGGGTGAGGATGCCGCGCAGCAGGCCGTTCTCCGTAATCGGCACGCCGCTGACGTTGGCCTCTTCCATGAGCTGCCGCGCCCGGCCGACGGTGGCGTCGGGCGGCAAGGTCAGCGGGTCGGGAATGATGCCGTTGGCGCTGCGCTTGACGCGGTCTACCTCGGCGGTCTGTTGGTCGATGGACATGTTCTTGTGGATGACGCCCAGGCCGCCCTCCTGCGCCAGCGCGATGGCCAGGTCGGCTTCGGTGACGGTGTCCATCGGCGACGACAAGAGCGGCACGTTCAGCTCGATGCGGCGCGTGAGGCGGGTCTTCACCACGATGTCGCGCGGCAGGATTTCGCTGTAGCCGGGCAGCAGCAGCACGTCGTCGAACGTCAAACCCTCGCCGACAATCCGCTCGTCCACGTCCCGCGCCCTCCTCGACCCCGTCGTCCCGTCCCGCGTAGCTCGGATTATCGCGCCGGGGGCCGGTTTTTCAAGGACGACGGCCGGCCGACGCCGCCGGCCGAGAAACTAGCGATTTTTTATCTGGAAATTGTATTCTTGTCATGAAAGGACTTTCAGCGTCGCGGTCGGCGAACGTTTTCGAGAATGCGCCGGCGTCGGTCGACGCGATTCGCGGGGAAAAGGTCTATACAGTCTGGACGACCACTATTAGAATGCCTCATCGCCGGCTTTGGCGGCGGATGGAGCGAAGCCAAGGGTCGCCGGCACGGACGGACGAAAAGGCGGTCGCGTATGTCGAATCATCTTTTGGAGCAACGGCTGGAGCATCTGCAGCGCCGCCTCCTTGACATGGGGGCGCTGGCGGAGGAAAGCGTGCGCACCGCCGCCGCCGCCGTCCGCCGTCGCGACCGCCGCCTCGCCGACGCCGTTCGCGGCCATGAGCAGGCCGCCGACCGGTTGGAGGTCGAAGTCGAACGCGAGTGCATCGCGCTGTTGGCGACGGAACGGCCGGTGGCCGCCGACTTGCGGGCGGCCGTCGCCTGCCTGCGCATCAACAAGTCGCTGGAACGCGCGACCGACTTGGCCGCGAACATCGGCGAGCGGGCCGTTTCCCTGGCCGCCCTGCCCGACGGCGATATTCCGTTCGCGCTGGAGCATATGGCCGAACTCGCCGCCGGCATGCTCGGCCGGGCGCTTGACGCCCTGGTCAACCGCGACGTCGCCGAAGCCCGCGCCGTCTGCCAAGCCGACCAAGCGGTCGACGACGTCAACCGCGCCGCGATTCTGCGCGTCGAACGGCTGTTGGGCGCCGATCCGCGCGACGCCGGCCGCCTCATTCAACTGCTGTCGGTCGCTCGGCACGTCGAACGGATCGCCGACCTGGCGACCAACATCGCCGAAGAAGTGCTGTACGTGGTCGAAGGCCGCCTGGTGCGCCGCGGCCTTACGGGAGCCGCCCCAACCTCGACCGCCCCCGCCGAAACCCGCCGGATGCCGACGGCCGTCTGAGTCGGCGCGCCGGCCGCTACTCCGCGAACAGTTCGTCAACGGACAACCGCCATCCCGGAACGGCCGGCTCCGCCTCGGCTTCCTCGCCGGCCCTGTAGACCATCGGCTGCTCTGGGGCCGACGACCGATACACCCGGACGATCCCCACCAGCGTATCGACGTCCCAGACGACCAGCGTGCTGGCCTCGAAGTAGTCCGCCCGTTTGCGGGCCGCTTCAATTTCGGCGTCCTGGCCGTAACCGTCCTCGCTGCGCACCTCGGCGGCGAAGTCCGGCGGTCCCTCGACGAAACCCATTCGTTTCGTCGGCGCCGGACCCGAATAGTAGGAAGCGTCCGGCGAGAACGACCGTCGACCGGACGCCAGCGGTCCGATGGCGAACCCCATCCCGTCCTGGTAGACGAATCCCCGTCCCAACCGCCTGACGTACTGCTTCAAACTTAAGAACAGATTGCCGGCGACGATACTGGGCAGATGTCCGGTGGGCGACAAAGGAACGATCCTCCCGGAGATCAGTTCGGCTTTACCCTCGAACTTCATCAGGTCGTCCAGCGTCGCCGGTTTCGGGACGACTTCGGGAATCGGCGTATGTATCGTCACGAGTGCGATTCTCCCGCGAACAAACGAAGTCGTGCGTTCAAAAAGGAGCGATCTTCGCGGAAATTCGGTCGACGGCGAACCGCCACCCGGGAACCGCCGGCTCGGCCTCCGCCGATTCGCCGGCACCGTAGATCTTGGGATTCTTCGGGTCAGTCGGCCGATAGACGCGGATTTCGTTCGCATCGGGATCAACGTCCCAGACGACCAAGGTTCCGACGTAGAAGTAGTCGTCCCGCTTGCGGGCCATCGCCGTTTCCGCCGTCCGCCCGTAGTCGAATTCGCTGCGAACCTCGACGGCGAAATCCGGTGCGCCGACGATGAAACCGCGATCATTGACCGGCGACTCCCCCGTGTAGTACGCGGCGTCGGGCGAAAACGACTGTCGCCCCGACGGCAGCGGCGATACGGCGAAACCGATAGGGTCCGGCACCGCCAACCCGCGACGCACCCTCGCCGCGTATTCCGTCAACGACCCGCAGATCCAATAGGCGACGAAGCCCGAGCGAAATCCGGTCGGCGACAAGGGGACGATCCTCCCGGCGATTAGTTCGGCCTTGCCGTCGTAACGCAGCAAATCGTCCAGCGTCGCCGGTTTCAGGGCGTCCGGCATGGGTGCCTGGGTCGTCATCGTCGACTCCTTCAAGGAAGCTTTCTGGTCGGCGCCATGATCCTGTCGACCGCGATTCGCCAGCCGGGTAGAGCGGGTTCCGCTTCGGCGTCGTCGCCGGCGCCGTAGATGGTGGGCTGGTCCGGCGTCGCAGATCGAAACACCCGGACGATTTTTGCTACGAGGTCCACGTCCCAAACGACTTGGGCGCCGGCCTCAAAGTACTCCGCCCGTTTTTTCGCCATCGCGATCTCCGCCGCCCGGCCGTAGTCGTTCTCGCTGCGTATTTCGACGGCGAAATCCGGCTTTCCGTCGACGAAACGGAACTCGTTGGTCGGCATCGGACCGAAATAGTACGCGACGTCGGGCGAAAACGAGCGGCGGCCGGACGGCAGTTCCGGCACGTAAAACGAAACGTTGTCGGGCACCGCCATGCCGACGCCCGTTTCCTCTTCGTAGTCTTCCAGCGCTCGACAAATTCGGGCGGAGACGCGTCCTGGGCGCAGTCCGGTGGGCGACAAAGGAACGATCCTCCCGGCGACCAGTTCGGCTTTGCCCTCGAACTTCATTAGGTCGTCCAGCGTCGCCGGTTTCGGCGGCGATTCGTTCGCGGTCGGCGACGGCGTCATCGGCGGCTCCTTTCACTCGGGTCTCGTCGGCGCCAGAATTTCGTCGACCGCCATCGTCCAGCCGGGAACGGCAGGTTCCGCCTCGGCTCTTTCTCCCGAACCGTAGACGATTGGTTGATCGGGCGCCGTCGCTCGAAAGACCCGAATGAGGCCGCCCTTGGGGAAAACGTCCCAGACCACGAGCGTGCCGGCTTCGAAGTAGTCGGCCCGCTTGCGGGCCATCGCCGCTTCCGCCGCGGGCCCACGGTCGTTTTTACTGCGCACCTCGACCGCTAGATCGGGCGCGCCGTCGACGAAGTCGTCGTCCGGTAGGGGGCCGGTGTAATAGGCGGCGTCCGGCGAGAACGACTGCCGTCCCGATTTCAGTTGCGGTACGGCGAAGCCCACGTTGTCGGCGTAGGCGACGCCGCTTTTGACTCGGGCCGCATACTCCGACAACTTGATGGTGATGCGCAGGGCGATGACGTGCGGCGAGTGTCCGGTGGGCGACAAAGGAACGATCCTCCCGGCGATCAGCTCGGCCTTTCCTTCGTAGCGCATCAGGTCGTCCAGCGTCGCCGGTTTCGGCGGCGATTCGTTCACGGTCGGCGACGGCGTCATCGGCGGCTCCTTTCGTCTTTGGTCATCGTAGCAGACTCGCCGGGATTCCGCGATTGCAAGCGGACTCAATCGAGAACTGTCGTCCCCGGTCCGATCTGGCTTGTCGGAATGGTTCGCCGTACGTTGACCGGGTGGCGACTTCTCGGACGATCGCGGATCAAAAGCAGGCGGCACCCATGGCGCAGCGCTCTCGACGGTCCCCCCTTACCGTTTGCTCTTTCGTGCTGGCGGCGACCCTTTTCTCGATGGCGGCGGCGGACGACTTCGTGCCGCGCGCCCAGGATCGGCCGCCTGGTCCGGCGCTTTCGCCGAAGGACGCCCTCGCCCGCATGAAGACGCCGGAAGGGTTCCGCGTCGAGCTGTTCGCCGCCGAGCCGGACGTCGTCAATCCGGTGGCGATGGCGTTCGACGAGAAGGGGGCGGTCTACGTCGCCGAGAGTTTCGAGTACCCCCGCCTGGAACCGGGGCCGGGCAAGGACCGCATCCGCCGGCTGGAAGACGCCGACGGCGACGGCGCGGTCGATAAGATCACCACCTTCGCCGAGGGACTGAACATTCCATCGGGGTTGGCGGTCGGCTACGGCGGACTGTTCGTCGCCAATTCGCCGGACTTACTGTTTCTGTCCGACGCCGACGGCGACGGCAAAGCCGAGACGCGCGAGGTGCTGCTCACCGGTTTCGGCCGAGCCGACACCCACGAACTGCCGAACTGTCTCACCTGGGGGCCGGACGGCTGGCTGTACGGTCTCAACGGCGTCTTCAACGGCAGTAAGATCGTTCATCAGGGTAAGACGCACGAATTCACCGTCGCGCTGTGGCGCTACCATCCGCGCAGCCGACGGTTCGAGTTGTTCGCCGAGGGGACCAGCAACCCGTGGGGGCTGGACTACGACGCCGTCAACGGCGAGTTCTTCGTCAGCGCCTGCGTCATCGACCATCTCTGGCATTTGACTCAGACCGGCTATTACAACCGCCAGGCCGGCGCTTATCCGCCGTACACTTGGAAGATCGAATCGATCGTCGAACACAAGCATCAGAAAGCGGCTTATTGCGGCTTCTGCGTGTACGACGCCCCGGTCTTTCCGAAGGAGTACCGCGACGTCTTCTTCATGGGGAACATCCACGGCGGCTGTCTCAACAGCGACGTGGTCGAACGGCGCGGCGCCAGTTACTTCGGCAAGCCGCGCCCCGACTTCCTGACGGCGGACGACGCCTGGTTCATGCCGGTGGCGCAGGCCGTCGGCCCCGATGGCTGCCTGTGGGTGCTCGATTGGTACGACCGCTACCACTGCTACCAAGACGCCAACCGCGACCCCGCCGGCATCGACCGCGGCAAGGGTCGGCTTTACCGCGTCGTCTACAAGGACGCACCTGCCGCGAAACCGTTCGACTTGGCGCTGTCGTCGGACGACGAGCTGCGCCGCCGGCTGGCCGACCCGAACGTGTTTTACCGTCGGCAGGCCCGCCGGCTGCTGGTGGAGCGCGGCGTCCCGAACCATCCCGATTTGGCCAAAATGGTCCGCGACGAATCGCTCGATCTGAAGACCCGCATGGAAGCGCTCTGGACGCTGGTCTCGGCCGGCGCGGCTTCCGAAGGGTTGATGGGCGACCTACTGGCGGCGAAGGAGCCGGCGTTGCGGGCGTGGGGCGTGCGGGCGGCCGCCGAGACGATCGCCGTACCGACCGACGACGCTGACGCCACGTTGTCATCGGCGCTGGTGACGAAGATCGCGTCGCTGGCAGCCGACCCCAGTGCCGACGTCCGCCGGCAAGTGGTCGCCTACAGCCGCCTGTTGCCTGCCGCCGATCGACTGCCGGTGCTGACGGCCGTCGCCGACCATCCCGAGGACGACCCCTCCGGCCTGCTGCCCCGACTGATCTGGCGGCAGATGGAGCCGATCGTCGAAGCGAAGGCGGCCGAGGTCGTCCGCTGGATTTCCACGCGCAAGGCGACCGCCCGCTCGACGGCTTCCCAACTGACGCCGCTCGTCGCTCAGCGACTGACGGCGACGAAAGGCGCCGGCCGAGCGGCGCTGCTGGACCTGCTGGAACACCTGCTGGCGACCAACCAGCCGGCCGTCGCCGCCGGTGTACTGAACGCCTTGCACGACGCCGCGCTGAGCGGCGAAATGAAGCGGGCGGAAGTCAAAGAGACGTCGCAGCGGTTGCACGAACGGTTGATGGACGTCGTGACGTGGAGAAAGGGTGGTGCGGACGACGCGGCGGCGTCGGCCGCGTTGGGCCTTCTCTTGTTGAACGACAACCTCGTCGCCCTTGAAACCGTCGAGATGTTCCTTGCCGATCCGGCGGTCGGCGTCCCTGGCAAAACCCGTTTGCTGCGGACACTGGCGATGTTGGATCAACCGCGCGGGGTCGAACTGGTGCTGGCCGAACTGGATCCGAAGGCGCTGCGGAAGGCGTCGGCCGAATGGGCCGGCGGTGTGGTGCAGGCGGTGGAACGGTTGCAGACACCGCAAGCCGCCGCCGCGCTGTTGGCGGCCTACCCGGTGATTGCGCCGCAAGTTCGGCCGCAGGTGTTGGACGCCCTCACCAGTCGGCCGGCCTGGGCCGGCGTGCTCTTGGACGCCGTCGAGGCGAAGACGTTCCCGGCGGCGCAGGTGTCGGTGAACCACGTCCGCCGGTTGCAGCAGTCCACCGACGCCAAGCTCGTCGAACGGGCGGTGGCGGTGTTCGGCAAGGTGCGGGCGAACCGCGACCCCGCCCGCGAACAGCTCGTCGCCACGTTCCGCGCCGAACTGACCAAGGCCCCCGGCGACCCGGCCGCCGGCAAAGCGATCTACGCCAAGGTCTGCGCCCAGTGCCACCAGTTCCGCGGCGAGGGCTACACCGTCGGTCCGAAGCTCGACGACAACGGTCAGGGCAGCCTCGACCAGTTTCTGTCGAACCTGCTCGACCCGAACCTGGTCATCGGCAAGGACTACCAAGCGCGGGTGGTGGCGACGACCGACGGCCGGCTGCTGACCGGCCTGGTGGTGGAGGACTCGCCGGAGCGGGTGGTGCTGAAGGTGGCCGGCGGCAAGCAGGAAGTGGTGCCGAAGGGCGACGTGGAGGCGATGCGGACCTCGGAAGTGTCGCTGATGCCGGAAGGCGTCGAAAAGCAGATCGGCGACCAAGGCTTCCGCGACCTGGTGGCCTACCTGCGCTCGACCGGCGACGGAAAGTAGTGGCGGGATTTAAGCGGCCCACGATAGAACGAAGTCAAAGGAGGACCAGCCATGATCCGGCAGGTCGCGATCAAGAACTTCAAATGCCTGCGGGATGTCACGGTGAACCTCGAACGGTTCACGGTGTTCGTCGGAGCGAACGGCAGCGGTAAGACCAGCTTCCTGCAAGCCATCGACCTGCTGTGCCGAGCGTTTCGAGGGCAACCTGGGCAGTTGGAAGGAGAGTTCGAGAAGAACCGTTCCCACGGAACGACGGAGGAGGTGGAGTTGTCGTGTCAGTCGGGCGAGACCCACTTTCGGACTCGCATCAACTCTCCGCCGCTTAAGAAAAAATTAGGTAGATTTACGAAAAGGGACGATGAAGGAGCGGCTTTCGCCAACGACGGAAACCCGCTGGATTGGAAGCAGTGGCAACCAGAACAAGGAGAGCTGCCCAATTCCGTATGGCTGCGGCTCGACCCGAACGCACTCCGCACTCCGGGTCCGGCAAATCAAGCCGATCCCCGGCTGATGCTACCCAACGGCAGCGGAATGCATGCGGCCACGGCGGCGATGCATTTGGAGGAAGCGGATGTCTGGCCAAAATTGCAGGACGACTTACGCCAAATCGTCCCGTCGATTCGCCGGCTGCGGCATACTCCGCGGAACGAACTCCTCTTCGACACCGTCAATGCAAGGGGCCTGATGGCGGATCAGGTCAGCGAGGGGACGCTGCTGACGCTCGGCCTGTTATTACGTCGGCAAATAACTTCATCAGAAAGATGCCATCAGCCTGTCAGCGGTGTCATGTGTACTGCACCTCCGGATGGTCGAAGTACGCGGCGACCTTCGCCGGAAGCCCGCGGAGGGCTTCCATGAATTCCTCCA
>JBOFFD010000282.1:0-4507 GCA_051648425.1 Planctomycetia bacterium | reverse complement strand
GGCGCCCGCGACTACAGCATGCGCGTCTGGCTCGACCCCGAAAAACTGGCCGCCCGCGACCTCGTCGCGATGGACGTCTACGACGCGCTGCAGGAACAAAACGTCGAAGTGGCGGCGGGGATGCTCGGCCAGCCGCCGGTGCCGACGGGGCAGGACGCGGTCTTCCTGGTCAACACCGTCGGTCGGCTCACCGACGTCAAACAGTTCGAAGAAATCGTCGTGAAGACCGGGTCGAAGGGTGAACTCATTCGGCTGAGCGACGTCGGCCGAGTGGAACTCGGCACTAAGACCTATTCGCAGGAATCGACCCTCGACGGCAAGCCGGCGGTGACGGCGGCCGTCTTTCAACTGCCCGGCACCAACGCCATCGCCATCGCCGACCAAATCTACGCCCGCATGGCCGAACTGAAAAAGAAGTTCCCCGAAGGACTCGACTACGGCATTTACTACGACACCACGTTGTTCATCCGATCGGCCGCCGCCGAGGTGTTTTGGACGCTGATCGAATCGTCGGCCTTGGTCGCGCTGGTCATTTTCATCTTTCTTCAGAACTGGCGCTCGGCGATCATTCCGATCGTCTCGCTGCCGGTGTCGATCATCGGCGCCTTCGCCATCATGGCCGGCTTCGGCTTCTCGTTCAACAACCTGTCCCTGTTCGGGCTGGTGCTGGCCATCGGCATCGTGGTCGACGACGCCATCGTCGTGGTTGAGAACGTCGAACGCAATCTCGACTTGGGTCTTACGCCGCGCGAAGCATCCCACCGCGCCATGGAGGAAATCTCCGGCGCCATCTTCGCCGTCACGCTCGTCTTAAGCTGCGTGTTCATACCGGCCGCCTTCATCAGCGGCATCACCGGCTTGTTCTACAAACAATTCGCCCTCACCATCGCCGGCTCGACGATCATTTCCGGTCTGAATTCACTCACGCTCAGCCCCGCCCTCTGCGCCATCCTTCTGAAACACAAGCACGGCGACGGACCGAAGGAAGGCGCCCTGCCGCTCTTCTTCTACATTCTCGCCGGCGGCCTCGCGGGGTCGGCCGTCGCGTTCTGTCTTTTCGGCGACGTGCCGTTCGAGCCGAACCTGCCCCGCGTCGTCTTCGAGGGCTTGTTCGAACATGGCACGCCCGGCACGCACGAATGGACCTTGGCCCTGGGCGGCGCGGCGGCCGGCGCCGTGGCGGGCGTCTTAGTGTGGAAACCGTTCAACGCGGTCCTCGCCGTCTTCTTCGCCGGCTTCAACGCCGTCTTCGACTTCGGCACGACGGTCTACACCGCGGCCGTCTCGCGGATGCTAAGACTGGCGGCGCTCGTCCTCTTAGTGTACGGCGGTCTATTGGGACTGACGGTCTGGAGTCTTTCCGTCGTGCCCGTCGGCTTCATCCCCGAAATGGACAAGGGGTACTTCCTCGTCAACATCAAGCTGCCCGACAGCGCCTCGCTGGAGCGGACGGCGGCGGTCGTGGAAGAGGTGCGGAAGATCTGCGCGAAGGAGGAAGGAGTCAGCCACGTCATCGGCGTCGCCGGCTATTCGCTGGTGGCCCAGGCCAGTTCGACCAGCAGCGGAACTTTGATCTGCACGTTGGAGACGTTCGACAAGCGGACTTCGCCGGAACGCCGTGTCAATGCGTTGACGCAACGGGTGCGGCGGGCGGCCGGCAACGTGCAGGAAGCGATCGTCGCGGCGTTCGGCGCGCCGCCGGTCGACGGCTTGGGTCGCAGCGGCGGCTTCAAAATTCAGCTTCAGGACCGCGGGAACTTGGGGCCGGCGGCGCTGGAAAGCGCCGCCCAGGACTTGGCCCGCGCCGCGAACGCGCAGCCGGAGATCGTCGGCGCCACCTCGACCTACACCGCGAACCTGCCGCAGTTGTTCCTCGACGTCGACCGCGCCCAAGCGAAGACCCTCGGCGTGAAGTTGAGCGACGTCTTTCAGACGCTGCAGGTGTACGTGGGTTCGCTCTATGTGAACGACGTCAACTTGTTCGGGCGGACGTGGCAGGTGAACATGCAGGCCGAGGCGGCGTTCCGCATGCAGGAGGAAGACCTGCTGAAGTTGCGGGTGCGCAACGCGGCCGGCGACATGGTGCCGTTGGCGGCGCTCGTGCGCGTGCAGAGGGTCGCCGGACCGGAGAAAATCTCCCGCTACAACATGTACCGATCGGCCGACCTCTTCGGCAACACGCGCCCCGGTTTCAGTTCCGGCCAGACGATCGCCGTCATGAACGAACTGGCGGAACGGGAACTGCCGCCGGGCATGACCATCGAATGGACCGACCTCTACTACCAGCAGATCCGCGCCGGCAACACCTCGATGTACGTGTTCATGTTCGGCGCGCTAATGGTCTTCTTAATCCTGGCGGCGCAATATGAAAGCTGGACGCTGCCGCTGGCGGTCGTACTCATCGTGCCGATGTGTTTGTTGTGCGCCATCGCGGGGGTCGCGTTCCGCGGCATGGATAACAACATCTTCACGCAGGTCGGCCTGTTGGTGTTGGTGGGGTTGTCGAGTAAGAACGCGATTCTGATCGTCGAATTCGCGGTTCATCTGCGGCGCGAGGGCAAGTCGCGGATGGAGGCGGCGGTTCAGGCGTCGAAGGCGCGGTTGCGGCCGATCTTGATGACGTCGGCCTGCTTCGTCCACATGGTGCCGCTCTATTTCGCGGTGGGGGCTGGCGCCGAGATGCGGCAGTCGCTGGGAACGGCGGTGCTGGCGGGGGCGTTCGGCGTTACGATTTTCGGCGTCTTTTTGACGCCGGTCTTTTACTTCATCGTCGACAAATTGTTCGGCGGGAAGGAAAAGTCGGCGCTTTTGGATCACGACGCTTCGCACGACCAACCGACCGGCTGAGAAGATTTCGTCGGCTTAAACCGTCGGCAGTTTGAGGGGGCCTTTGCTGTCGCCGTGGCGGTCGACGCTGGCGCCCATCATCCGCAGCATCGACACGTAAAGGTTGCACATCGGCGTTTTCTGGGCGTACCGCACGTGCAGCCCGGTCTTCAGCGCGCCGCCCGCCTTGCCGGCCATCAGCACCGGCAGGTCGTCGTGGTTGTGGCGGTCGCCGTCGGAAATACCGCTGCCGAAGACCACCATGCTTTGGTCCAACAGCGAGCCGTCCCCTTCCACGGTGTTCTTCATCTTCTCTAAGATGTACGCGAACTGCTCGATGTAGAACTGGTCGATCCGTTGGATCTTGTCGAGCTTCTTCGCGTCTTTGCCGTGGTGCGAAAGTTCGTGGTGGGCGTCGGTCACTTCCACATTGGGGAAGGTGCGGTTGCTGCCGTCGTTGGCCAGCACGTAGGTGCAGATTCGAGTAAGATCGGACTGAAACGCCAGCACCATCAAATCGCCCATGAGGCGGATGTGGTCGCGGTAGTCGTTCGGCACGCCGCCGGGGGCCTGGAACGCGGGCATCTTACGCGATTTGACGTTCTCGGCCGACTCGATCCGCTGTTCGATTTCGCGGACGCTGGTCAGGTATTCGTCGACCTTGCGGCGGTCGCTGCCGCTGAATCGGCCGTGAAGGCTTTTCGCGTCGGCCATGACGTAGTCGAGGACGCTCTTGCGGCGTTTCAGACGCTCGGCCAAGCCGACGGTCTTTTCCGCCTCCGATCCGCTGGCGACGAGTCGCTCGTAGACGAGCCGCGGGTCGATCTCCTTGGCCATCGGGGTCGACTCGGACTTCCACGAAATGTTCGTGGAGTAAGAGCAGGAGTATCCGGAATCGCAGTTGCCCGACTGCGCGCCGCGGTCGCAGCCGATTTCCAGCGAGGGAAGGCGGGTGTACTTGCCGACGGCGGCGGCGGCCACTTGGTCGATGCTGACGCCGGAGCGGATGTTGGCGCCGTCGGTCTTGCGGGCCTGGGCGCCGGTGAGGAACGTCGAGAGGGCGCGGGCGTGGTCGCCGCCGCCGTCGCCGTTGGAGTTGGCTTTGTCGTGGGTCAGGCCGGTGAGGGCGTTGAGGTGGTCGCGGACCGCTTCGAGCGGCTTCAGCGACTTCGGCAGTTGCAGGGCGCCGCCGTC
The DNA here is from genome assembly GCA_051648425.1 of Planctomycetia bacterium. Classification (GTDB taxonomy): domain Bacteria; phylum Planctomycetota; class Planctomycetia; order Kolteriales; family Kolteriaceae; genus JBOFFD01. The sequence goes on along the minus strand of JBOFFD010000282.1, from coordinate 487 downwards.
GCCTTTTTGCAGCCAATGTTCGACGTTGACGCCGTTCGGCACGTACAGGAACGCCATGCGCAGCGGCGGCTTGACGGCGCTGGTGGCGCCGAAGGCCGACCGGCCGGCGGTCGCTTCCAGCCACGGCAAGGCCAGGGCGGCGCCGGCGCCGCGAAGAACGGTGCGTCGATCGAGTGGCAAGCGACGGTTCATGGTTGGTCGTCTCCCTTCGGACCGCGTCGTTTCTGAAAGGCGTCGCTGCGGACGATCTCGCGCACGAGCGTCGAGAAGCGGTAACCGTCGGCGGCCGTCGCCCCGCAAATCTGGTCCATCACGCATTTGTCGGAACGGATCGGTCCGCGACCCAGAGCGTAGGTCAGCAGCTTCTCGGCGAAACAGTGCAGAAAATCGTCTTTGCGATCGAGCAGCACCGTCCGCAGGTCGGCCGGTCCGCTGAATTTTTTGCCGCCGGGCAGCACGCCCGAGGCGTCGATCGGGGCGCCGCCGT
>JBOFFD010000281.1:0-1821 GCA_051648425.1 Planctomycetia bacterium | reverse complement strand
GATACATTTCCTGCAACTGAACGACGACCGCCGTCGCTTCCTCCACGTCGGCCAGACACTGCGTCCGAACGATTTCACCGAGGATGCGAGCCGCCGCCGCGGCGCACTCGGCGTCCGCCGCCCCCCGTCGCGCCAAAGTAGCAATCAAACGGCGCTTCACTTTCCTGCTCGGCTGGACCGAGTAGACGATGCTTAAAGCGAGCCGTTCGATCGACGCCAGCGCGGCGGCGCCCGACGGGGCCTGTGAGTCCGTCAACGCCAACGCATAATCGTACATCTTAGAATCGGGATGTTCCAACAGCCGACGGGAAATGACCGTGCGGTCGAAATCGGCGGGAAGTTGATTCAACCATTCGGCGGCGAATTCCTGCACGTCGCGGCGCGACGAATCAAGGAGTTTGGATAACAATTCCATAGACGGCGGAACGGTCGACGCCTCGCGTCGCAGGCGGTTCAGCGCCACCGCCCGCGTGTCCGACCACTCGGAATCGCACAGCGCGGACAGAACCGAGCGGTCGGCGTCCACCCGTTCCAACAGTCCATGAGCGGCCCGACGGACCGCGGCGACGCTGTGATCGGCCAACCGGACGACCACCGTCGGTTCGACGTCGAAATCGACGCGGATCGCCAACAACTCGCCGGCGACCAATTGCGCCGCCGGCGTACCGACGTCGATCCACCGCAGGATTTCGGCGGCGTCCATGATCTGATTCAGTTCGACCGCCAGCGCGCCGCCCGCGACTTTCGCGATCGCCTCCAGTTCCCCCTCGAACGATTCAGGACGCCGAAGCAAGGGAAGAAACCCAACCGCCAACCGTTGCCGCGCCGCCAACCGATCGGCTAAGAACGCCGCCGCGACGTCCGCCAAGAGTAAGCGCGACTGAGGGTCCTTAATGGTCAGAAAAGCCACCGTACGTTCGACGTTCTGAATCCAGTGGTCGACGCACCGCGAGGCCAGTTTCACTCCGATCTCGCGGGCGGCCGGCCGTTCCTCCGACAACAACCGCTCGATCAATTCCCAGTCGGGATTCGCGGCGTCGAAGCGGCGGTCGATCTCGGCGCCGGCCAAGGCGACGGTCGGCGGATGGTCGGCGTCGAGCATCGCCGACAGTTGCGCGGCCGACGCCGTTTGACATAAATTTGGATGCCGTTCTTGAATCAGACGAAGCGCGAAGCGGTGGATCATTTCCAACCGCGACCGAGCTAAAAGTTCGAGCAGCGGACCGGGAAATCGAATCCACAACGACGGAAAAGACGCTTCGTCCGCCGCTTCGCCGCCGTCGTTCTTACCCTTGCGGGAAACGCGCAGCGACAGCGGCGAGACGACGTAACGGTCGCTCCCGCCGTGAAAAATCTGATGCAGGAGATAGACCGAGGCGGTCGGGGGCCTTTCGACGTCGATGGACAAATCCGCGTCGACGTAATGAACGGCGACCTCGGCGGCGGCCGCGGTGTAGCGGTCGGGGCGGCGGCGGGCCAACGACGTCAGATGCCGCCAACATTCCTTCCGCACGTAGCGCTGCGTCGTCTTACGGAAGATCGGCGTCGATTTCGACGCGCCGTCGTATCCGGATTTGACGACGGCGGTCGTACCAAAGTTGGTCCGGGCGCCGGCGTCGATTCGGGCGGCGACCAAGCCGAACGTCGCCGCGTCCTCGCGCAGCATCGACCGCTTCCAAATACTTTTCACGTATCGCCAGACGAACGGAACCGCGAACGGCCCGTCTTTAAGACCCGCACGGACGAATTCGAGAGCGACGTCGGAAGCCTGTTCGTAGAGGCCGTCCCACAACAAGCCGGCCTGTTTCGGTTCTTTCATTA
>JBOFFD010000280.1:0-2059 GCA_051648425.1 Planctomycetia bacterium | reverse complement strand
TCGACGATCGCCGCCTCTAGTTTCGAGCGCAGTTCCGGCAGCAGTTCGATCGCCGTCTCCAACTCCGCCGTCAGCAGGGCGTTTCGGCCGGCCAATTTCGCCTTCACCGCCGGCAACACGGCGAGCGTCGCCCTCAGAGTGGACAGGTCGCGCGGATGGGTGCGATGGGTGTTGACGCGAGCCGTCAACCGCTCGACGTCGAACGTTTTTTCCAGCAGCGCTCTTAGTTCGCGGCGCGCCCCCGGCGCGTCCTTCCACTCGGCGACGGCCGCCTGTCGACGCTGAATCTCGACGACTTGTAAGAGCGGCTGGCTGATCCAATCGGCCAGTCGACGCGCGCCGCCGGCCGTCACGGTTTCGTCGACGGCGTCCAGCAAGGTGAATTCACGGCCGCCGTCGCGCATGCCGCGCGTCAGTTCCAGATTGCGCCGGCTCATTGGGTCGATCAACATCACGTCGCGTCTTAGAAACGGCGCCAGCCGCCGGACGTGGTCGACCTGGGAGCGCTGCGTCTCCAATAGGTAAGCGAGCAGGGCGCCGGCGGCGGCCAAACCGGGGGAGTCGTCGTCGACGCCGTAGCCGCCGAAGGTCGTCGCAGCGAAGTGGCGTTGCAGTAGATCGACCGCGTTGTCTCTCTGAAAGGTGAAGGGCGGGCGGGGTGAAAGGGCGGGACGGCGGCCGACCGGAAACCAGACGGCCGGCGGCTCGAAGCCTTCGGGAACCAGCAGTTCGCTCGGTTCCAGCCGGGAAAATTCCTCGCCCAACGCCGTGTCGGGAATCGCCGCGACGATCAACCGACCGATCGACAAGTCGAGCCACGCCAAGCCGGCCGGCGCCTTGCCTTTCGCCGGGGCCACCGCCGCCAGGTAGTTCGTCTTCCGCGGGTCGAGCAGCGATTCATCCGTCAATGTACCCGGCGTGACGACCCGCGTGATTTCACGTCGAACCAACCCCTTCGCTTGCGACGGTTCCTCGGTCTGCTCGCAGACGGCCACCTTCTTCCCGGCCGCGATCAACTTCCGCAGGTACCCTTCCAGCGCGTGGTATGGGAAGCCCGACATAGGCACGGCGTCGTCCCCCTTGTCGCGGTCGCGCGAGGTGACGCTGATGCCCAAGAGACGGGCGGCTTCGCGGGCGTCCTCGAAAAAAAGCTCGTAAAAGTCGCCCATGCGGAAAAGCAGCAGCGCCTCCGGCGCCTGCCGTTTCGCTTCCAGATACTGACGCATCATCGGCGTCGTGTTCGCTCCGCCGCGTCCGGTGGCGTCCATGAAACTGTTTCCGTCCGTCTACATCATCGATCGTCGCGCCGCCTTCGACGCCCGCCGTCGAGATGCGATCGGTGCACTATACGCGACCGCTAGTTGTCGCCACGGGTGAAAGCTTGCAGTTGGAAGCGGGTCGGATGGAACTTGACGGCACGGCCGGGTAAACTGTCAGAGGCGTCGAGTCTTCCGCAGAATATTCTGTTTCAGTTCCGGCGGTCGACTTCCGCCGGCACGAAGGAACCGCCTTGGACCATACCCGTTGTTCGACGCGCGCCGTGTTCGGCCGCCGCGAAATGCTGCAACGCTGCGGGGCCGGCTTCGGCGCCGTCGCCTTAAGCGCCTTGTGGGCCGAAGAAGGGCGGGCGGTCGGGTCCGACGCCGATCCGTTCCAGCCCCGGCCGAGTCATTTCCCGGCCAAGGCCAAAAACATCATCTTCCTCTACATGGACGGCGGGCCGTCGCAGGTCGATACGTTCGACCCGAAACCACTCTTGGCGAAGATGAACGGAAAGCCGTATCCCGGGGCCGTCGCGCCGACGCAGTTCAACAACGTCGGCACGCTGCTGGCCTGTCCGTGGAAGTTCCGCCAGTACGGCGAAAGCGGGATTCCGGTCAGCGATTTATTCCCCAACGTGGCTCGCTGCGTCGACGATTTGGCCGTCGTACGCTCGATGACCAGCAACTTTTCCGAACACACCAACGCCAACTATTTTCTGCACACCGGATTCGGCATGCAGGGCCGGCCAAGTATGGGGTCGTGGGCGACCTACGGCCTGGGCAGCGAATGCCGCGAC
>JBOFFD010000279.1:0-8327 GCA_051648425.1 Planctomycetia bacterium | reverse complement strand
GATTCACCACCCAACGGTCGCTCGGCGACTCGGACGCCTCGTCGAGGAGGGCTTGAAGCATCGTCCACAGTTCGGCGGCGTCTTGGTAGCGGTGGCTCGGGTTTTTCGCGGTCGCCTTGCGGATGATCGCGGCGCACCGTTCGTCGATCTCGGGCCGAATTTGACAGACGTTAGGCGTCGGGGTCGCCGAGATACTTCGCCGCACCGCCGCGGCGGTGTCTCCGGTGAACGGCGGCGAGCCGGCGAGCAGATGGAAATAGAGCGTCCCCAGTGAAAACAAGTCGCTTCGCGTGTCGCCGTACCGACCCTGCAACTGTTCCGGATTGAGGAACGAAAACTCCAACCAATCGGCGTCGTCGGCGGACGCCTGCATTTCCAGGAGCGTGGGACTGATCAACCGCGGCCCGGCGTTTTGCGGCGAGCGAACGACGTTCCTCGGATTCACCATTCCGTGGACGAGTCCGGCGGCGTGGACCTCCTTCAGCGCGGCGGCGACGGACGCGACCACGCGCGTCGCCTCGATCCAAGTGAACGGCCCGTGGCGGTCCAATTCTTCTTGCGCCGTCCCGCCGTCGATCTCCTCCTCGAGTACGTAGGGTCGGCCGTCGCGGCGGCCCGCTTCGTACACCATCGGCAGCACGCCGTTCGTCAAGCCGGCGACGGCTTGCATGCGGGTCACGAACCGCTCCGCCGCCGGCCCGTCGATGCGGCGGTCGGATCGAAGCAGCCGCAGCCGCGCGGGTCGTTTCAACGTGGCGTGCGCGACGACGTAGACGTCGGTAAGGCCGGTCGGCTCCAGCCGCTTCAAGACCAAATGGCCGCCGAACCGCTTGCCTACCACCGGTTCCGGCGGGGTTTCGTTGGGCGGCGACGCGGCGGCCGACGGCTGGATCGCCGGCCGGACGCCGTCCGGTTGACTCTCGAAAGCGATCGGTGCCGGCCGAGCGCCGTTGGCGGCCGCCGGCCGAACGGTCGACGGTTTCGACGACAACGGTGGGGGAACAGGTTTCTTCAACGGTCGTTTTGCGTCGGACAAGGGTTCGTCCTCCTCGCGGATAGTGGATTCAAACGACCGATGAGGACCGCCGCCGTACCTGTCCGTCGACCGACGTGGTTCGGCGATCCCTGCAACGCAATCTATTAAAGTGCGCCCATCCGCTCAGGCGTAAAGAAACGGCCAACGAACGGTTTTCCGCGCCGATTGCAGAATTCCGCAGGCCGCGCGTCCGGTTGCGTCGGTTGTTTCCGATATGTGATTGGGCCTTCGACGGTCGCCCGCGAACGAGTCGCGGACGCCGACGGGACGAACCCCGAACGCAGCGTCGGTTCAAACGGTTTTTCGCTTACAGCCGACGTAAAATCGACGAAATCGCCTTGCCGCGCCGCCAATGACGTTGACGTTGATTGGGTGGTCTAGATAGCTTTGGCGGAGGTTGTCCAATTCGTGGAATCCGTCTTCATGGAGGAGAGGCGTCTCGCGTTCGTCGTCGGCGGCGCATCGTCGGAAGTCTGCGCTCTGGGTACGTCCTAGGACGCGATCGGCGGTGGAAGCCTGTAGAGGTCCGCTCCCAGCGTTCGGCGGGCGGTACTGTTTCGCATGTATTCCGGCCTTGGCGACGGATTTGAGTCTGGAGAGCCGTTTACATGAAACGTAAGAAAAGGGCGGACGAAACGGCGCCGCCGCTCGCGGCGTCCCCGGCCAATCGACGCCGAACCGCGGTCGCCCCTGCTCCGCAACGGCAGCGCCACCGGTTCGACGTCGCCGCCGCCGACGCGCCCGGCGTTCCGCGCCGGGTGGCGACGGCCGAGTCGGCCGCGCCGCGCCGTTCGCCACGCGCGGTACATGCCTCCGAAGACAAGATTCCGGTGGGGCCGTCGCCAGGCGCGATGAACTTGTTAGGCCCCGCGACCAGCCAGATTCGTCGGCCCGCGCCGGCGCTGCCGCCAGCGGTTGCGGCGATCGCCCGCCCGCCAATGGTGCATCCGGACGCCGATTTCGTCGTCGCCGTCCCGCGCGAGCCGTTCTGGCTGCAAGCCACTTGGTCGTTCGGCCCGCGCGTTTTCGCCCGCGCCGAAGCCGCCTTGGGCGCCGAGTGGTACACCGCCAAACCGATGCTTCGCCTGGTCGACGCCACGCCTTCCGAATCGGGAGCCCGCACCGAACAGGTCGTCCGCACGATCGAGATCCACGGCGGCGCGCACTGCTGGTACATCGACGTCCCTCGCGCGGCTGCGGTCTATCGCATTGAGGTCGGATACGTCACTCGGCAGGGACGGTTCCTCACCCTCGGTCGATCGAACCCGGTGCAGCCGGCCGGCGTCGGTTCGGCGCCGATCGAAACGGGTTGGTCGGCCACCGACGCCAAGCTGCCCCCGGCGCGGCGCCAAGTCCGCCGCAAGCCGCCGCACGCCGTCGTCAGCCAACCGGCCGTCGCCGACGTCCCTCCTCCCGTGGAACATGTCGACGAAGGCGCCCGGCCGGCCTTTCACCGGCCGTTACACTCCAGCACGCTGGGCGAATCGTCCGACGGCGCCGGCGCCACTCCCCAATTCATGTTCCAGGTCGACGCAGAGCTGATCGTCTACGGTCGCACCCGACCCGATGCGGTCGTCGAGTTGTACGGCAAGCCGGTTCCGCTGCGGCCCGACGGCACCTTCACCATGCGGTGCGCCTTGCCGGACGGTCGGCATTTGGTTTCACTGTCGGCCCGACGGTCGATCGACGCCGACGAACACCCGATCGTTTTGAGCATAGAGCGCAACACCAAGCGTCTCGATCCGGTGGAACGCGACGAGGAAGACTTTTGGTGATTCGGTAGGCCGTCCGTCGGCCTGGCCGCGTTCCCATGGACGCCGTCGCGTCGATTCGCCACCATGACACCGCCGAAGTACGCCGATCGGTCGCGGAGGACGCGCCGCGGCTCGCTTCGGCCGCTGGGATGGTGGCATGGCCGATACGATCGAACCCGCCCCGGCAACCCCAGCGGATCGACCGACGCATTCGGTCGCAGGCCCTTGGCGGGCCGCAGTCGTCTACGCAATCCTGACGCTCGCCCTCGCGCCGGGTTTGTGGGTCGGCGAATGGATGCACCCCGGGGCGATTCTCTCGGCGTACGCGCCGTTCCACGACCCGCGCGTCGACCTCACCCCGTACTACAACGGCATCGCCGGCGACGTCTGGCGGCAGCACACGGTCTTCGCGCGTGAACAATACGCCGCCGCCCGCGAGGGACGCCTACCGCTGTGGAATCCGCATGTCTACTGCGGCTTTCCGCTTCTGGCGAACGGTCAGTCGGCGATCTTCGACCCCTTCCACTGGCCGAACTTCTTCTTCTCCCCCGATGTGCTCCGCGGACCCGTTTCGCTGTTTCGAATCTGGCTGGCGGGATTCTGCTTCTACCTGCTGCTGCGACGACTCGACCGCTCCGATTCGGCGGCGCTCTTGGGCGGCGCCTCGTGGATGCTGTCGGCGTACAACATCCACTGGCTGCTTTGGCCGTTGGGCTCCGTCAGTCTTTGGCTGTCGGTGCTGCTGCTTGCGCTCGATCGGCTGGCGACGACTCCCGGCGCGCGGTCGCTGGCGGCCGCCGGCTTCGCGGCGGCAGTGTTGCAGTTGGGCGGACATCCGGAAACGCAATACATGGCAGGCCTCGCCGCCGGGCTATTCTACTTGGCGCGCCTGCTGACGCTTGGCGTCGCGGCGACGACGGCCGTCATTCGGCTTGCATTGGGCTTGGCCGCGATGATCCTTGGGACTATCGCCGCCGCCGTCCAACTGCTGCCGTTCCTATGGCAGTTGCCTGCCAGCGCCGACTGGACTGAAGCGTTGCACGCCGACGGCGGCCTGCCGCTTGGCGCGATCGCGTCGTTGGTCGCGCCCGATCATTTCGGCCGACCCCTCGCCGGCCACCACTACGACGGTTCGTTCAACGCGATCGAGGCGGGCGTTTGGTTCGGCCTGCTGCCGCTCGCCTTGGCGGTCGTCGCCCTCGCGGCGGGCGTCGTCGATCGCACGGCGACGACCGCCGGCACTCGCGCCGCCTGGTGGTTCGGCGCGGGCTTGGCCGCCGCCGCCGGCTTGACGCTCTACGAATTTCCCGGCACGGCCGCCGTCGCTCGGCATGTTCCATTGCTCGACAAGGCCGCTCTGTCGCGCCTGGGCTTCGGCGTGCAGTTGGGCGGCGCGCTGTTGGCGGCCGTCGGTTGGGACGTCTGTCTTCGCGGCGCTGCTTGGCGGCGGTTCGCGGGTCTGTTGCTCGGCGCGGCGGTCTTCTCGTCCGGTTGGCTGTTCTACACGACGCACGCCGAGGGTCTGGCGTCCTTGTTTGGCCGAACGTCGTGGGCCGCCTTCCTTCACCAGGCGGCGTTCTGCAACGCCGTCGGTTGGGGACTGGGCGTCGCGACGCTGCTTGCGTGGTCGGCGGCGTCGGCCGTTCGCACGCCGTGGATCGCTTTGTCGACGACGCTGGCGCACCTGTGGTGGGTCGCCTTCGGTTTCAACTCGACCGCGCCGCCGTCGGTGGCCGTCCCGCCGCCGCCGCCGCTTCTGGTTCAAACGGTGGAGCGCGTCGGCGACGCTCGACTGACCGCCACCGGCGATTCCCTGGCGCCGAACGTTTCCGCCGTTTACGGATTCCGCGACGTCCGAGGCTACGACTGGCCGTTGCCGGCTCGTTTGGCCGCCGTTCTGCAACGGCTCGACCTTCGGCTGGCCTGCACGGTCGTGCCGCGCGACCGCGTCACGCCGGCTTTTTCGCCCGAGTTGGCGGCGTTCTTCCAGCGGGCGGCCATCGGTGGTTTGATCACCGAACGCGCCGGTCCCCGGTTGGAGTTTGCCGGCGGCGAGTTTCCTCCCTGGACGCTCGTCGCCGTTGGTTTCGCCGACGACGGCCTGTACGCGCCCGCAGAAATGCCTCGCCGGGCGTGGGTGGCTGAACGGCCCGACGTCCTCTCGCCCGACCGGGGGTTCGAGGAACTGTTCAACCTCCGACGCGACGGCGTTCGCCGGCCGACCTTGGAAGTCGAACCGCCCGCGCCGCTGCCGACGGCGGCGGTCGGAACCGTCGCCTTCGCGGTCGACGCCGACGAACGGGTCGTCTTGACGGTCGACAGCGCCACCGGCGGCCTGGTCGTTCTGGCCGACCGCATCGCCGAAGGTTGGTCGGCGACGGTCGACGGCGAACCGGCCGCGGCGTTGACGACCAACTACCTTTTCCGCGGCGTCATTGTTCCGCCGGGGCGCTCGGTCGTCGAATGGACGTACACGGCGCCGGGCTTCTTACTCGGCGCGTGGATCAGCGCCGCGTCGACGGCGGTCTTACTCATTCTTAGTTTGATTCCCCGCCGGCGATCGAACGCCTCGCCGACCGCCGCTTGACCGGCCGCCGGGGATGTTGCTTTCGGTCGGCGGCGACGGTATGAAGACTTGTGGCGGACGACTTGCTTCCCCCCGAAATCGTCCGCGGAGTTCGATGATTCCAACCAAGGGAGGGTTTCATGGCCGCGCCAATCAATCGGACCTGCCAGGACTGCGAAGGATCGGTCGACCGCCGGTCGTTTCTTCGGACGGCCTTCGCGGCGGCGGGGGCGGCGACCGTCCCCGGCCTTCTATCGCCCCATCGCGCCGCCGCCGCCCCGACCCCGAAAAGCGACGCCGAAACCGCCGTCGCCCGGTTCTACGCCACGCTGAGCGCCGATCAGAAGAAGGCCGTCGCCTTTTCGTTCGATCACGAGTTGCGCTCGCGGATCAGCGCCAACTGGCACGTCACGAAACCTAAGATCGACGACGATTTCTACACGAAGGAACAGCGGGCGCTGATCGACGAAATCGTTCGCAAGACGACGTCGGAAGACGGCTACGACCGCTTCGTGAAGCAGATGGAGTACGACGACGGCGGCATGGGCGCCTACAGCGTCGCCGTCTTCGGCGAACCGGGAACGGGCAAGTTCCAGTTCGAGCTTACCGGCCGACATTTGACGCTTCGCGCCGACGGCGACAGCGTCGACCGCGCCGCCTTCGGCGGACCGATCGTCTACGGCCACGGCGAAGAGGAAGTGAAAGACAACCTCTTCTACTATCAGACGAAGCATGTGAATGAATTGTTCCACGCCTTCGATCCGAAGCAGGCGGAGAAGGCGCTGATCGCCAAGGCTCCGGCGGAGGCGGCCGTCCCCATTCAGGGCGCGGCCGGCAAGTTCCCCGGCGTCGCCGTCGGCGAACTTAGTTCCGATCAGAAGGAACTGTTCGAGTCGACGCTGAAGATTTTGCTGTCGCCGTACCGCAAGGAGGACGTCGACGAAGTGTTCGCCGTTTTGAAGGCGACCGGCGGCGTCGATGAACTGCACACCGCCTTCTACCAGCAGGGCGACCTCGGCCAAGACAAGGAATGGGACGTGTGGCGCGTCGAAGGACCGTCGTTCGTCTGGCACTTCCGCGGCGCGCCGCACGTCCACGCCTACATCAACATCGGTACGAAGGCGTAATCGCTTTTCGTCGCATCTGAAAGATTGAACGCCGGCCGGGCGACGCGAGGAATTCCTACTCTTCGTAAACCGTTCGGCTGGCGACCGTCTGGCGTAACTAGCCGGCAAGCTCCGCGCCGTTCTCTTCCGTCACCGTTGATAACTGCTGTAAGGATAGAGCGCCCCCGGTCCTAAGAAGTGAACCATGGCGGAATCGCCGCGCTGTTCCAAGCGCGTCCACGGTTTTTCGGCGCCGACCCAGGCGTACGCTCCGCCTACCGTGAACGTGGCCGCTAATAGGCCGGCCGTCAAGCCGTGCCGCCAAAACGACCGGCCGCGCGCGAACCGACGCATTCCCAACACGGCGAAGGCGTAGACGAGCGGCGTGACGGGCAGCAGGTGGCGGACGCCGAACGATTGACCGGCGTAGTCGGTGCGGCGGACGACGAACACGTAGTAGGTGAGAAGCAGTAAGACGACGCCCGCGACGAGACGGGCCGGCGCGACCAGGTTGCGATCCGGGTCGTCGACGCGGCGCGGAACGCCCAAGGCGAGGAAGCCGAGCGCGGCGCACCCGACGGCGAGCAACGGTGTGACCGTCCACCACCCCTGCGGGCCGACCAGCGTTTCTAAACCGAATTGCCAGCGAGGGCCTGTTTCCACCCATCGCCCCGCCGGCCCCGCCCAGTACGACCCCGGATACTCGAACGCCTTCGGGTAGAACTCGCAGGGCAACGGCGTTCCCGTCACCATCGACTGCGTGACGCAATGCAACAGCAGCGGCGGTGTAAGACCGATGATGGTCCAGACCGCCGATTTGACGCCGCCGATCGTGAGCACCCAGACTCCGACGGCGGCGGCGACGGCCGCCCCGGCGGGCAGGTCGATCGTCGCCGCCAAGCCCAACAGCAGACCGGCGCGGACGAAAAGGCCAGCCGCGGGCCGAGCGTCGCCCGCCGTTCGGCGGATCGACCAGCCGAAGACGTCGGCGAAACCGGCGGCGATGAGACCGGCGGCGACGCTGTGGTTGTTGAACGTAACGGCGTAGCTGGCCAGCGGCGTGGTCGCCACCCCTAAGAAAGCGAACAAGTCGGCCTTCCACGGCGTGACGCCGACGGCAAGAAAGATCCGCCGCAACGCCACGGCGGCGAGCGCGGTCGCCGCCACGGAACTCACGGCGACGAGCACTGAGTTGCACATCACGAACTGCGGGAGCGACGGAAAGAAGCGCAGGCCAGTGGCGACTAAGACGGCGTAGACGCCGGCGGCGAGGGTCGGAAGGACGGGGGGTTTGTCTGAGTAGAGTCGACCGCGGAACAAGACGACGTCGGGCGAGCCGCTGACTTTCAAGAGCGGCGACTGGTCGACGGCGAGTTCGCCGCGTTCCACCAGCGATTCGATGGTCATGTAGCGCGACCAAACGTTGCCGCTGTGCCGAGCGGGGCTGACGGCGGCGATCGACAATGGAACGGCGACCGCCAAGGCGAGCAGCGCCGGACGGAAGGTCACAGTTCGAGGCTGTCGGACGTCGGGTAGGGGACCGCTTCGCTGACGCCGATCACCGCATCGCCGGCCCCGACGCCGGCCCCGACGACGCGGTTGGCGTTGGTGAACAGGTCGTCGCCGCGCACCGTGCGCCCCGAAAGCCAACGGACGCTGCCGTCGACGTACAAGACGTTCTGGCCTGCCAATTGGTGGTTGGGGCTGTTGGCTTCGCTCAAGTCGACGTCTTCGAGACCATGTTCGCCGAAGCGCGGCGGGCGGTCGGCCGCCAGCGGTTGCAACGGTTGGTCGCGGGTCGCTCCCTTGTGGCCTTGGGCGTCGCGATACCCGAGGACGTATCCGTAGGAACCGGCGAGGAATTG
>JBOFFD010000278.1:0-9922 GCA_051648425.1 Planctomycetia bacterium | reverse complement strand
CCCACTTCGTCTGGCAGGATTTCCAGGAAGTGGTGGAAGACCTGCGGGAAGCGGGCTATTCATTGGAACACGAATGGTTCGTGCCGCACTACGAATTCCGCTTTCCGAAGGTCGGCGAGATCGCGCCGCGCGGCGTCGTGGTCGAACTGCGCGACGCCATCGAACCGTGGCTGACGCTGGGTGAAGAGGCGGGCTCCGGCGGCACGGCGCGGTACGTCGATTCGTCGGTCGAACGGATGCAGGTGCGGGTGCTGGGCGCGGTCGACGGCCGTCACACCGTCGCCGTCAACGGCGTCGAACTGCCGCTGCACCCGACGGGAACCGTCGGCGAAAGCGTGGCGGGCGTGCGCTACCGGGCGTGGCAGCCGCCGAGCTGCCTCCACCCGACGATCGGCGTCCACACCCCGCTCGTGTTCGACGTGGTCGATACGTGGTCGGGGCGGAGCATCGGCGGCTGCACCTACCATGTGGCGCATCCCGGCGGCATGTCGTACGACGTCTTCCCGGTGAACGCCAACGCGGCCGAGTGCCGTCGGCATTCCCGGTTCTTGCCGTTCGGCCATACGCCCGGCGCGATGAACGTGCGACCGATGCCGCGGAGCAAGGATTTCCCCACCACGTTGGACCTGCGTAGAGTGTAAAGTTCGTGTAGAACGACCGTCGGCGACGTCGGTCGACGCGCGAACGGAGAGCCGACGCAGCAAGAGAGTGCCGCATGCCGACGTCGTCGACTTTACGGCCCGAAGGTCAAAGCAATTTGTTGCGCGGGTATCGTCCGCTGCCGGGCGTCCGCGACGAATTGCTGTGCGAAGCGGGAACGCCGCGCGCGCCGTGGCCGAAAATGCTTCGGTTCTTGGACGAGATCGGAACGCCCGAACTCGGTCGGCGGTGGGAGCAGGCCCGCCGCCTCTTGCGCGAAAACAGCATCAGCCTCGGTCCGACCGACAGCCAAGACCGCCCCTGGCAACTCGACGCCGTCCCGTTGCTGGTCACCGCCGACGAATGGAGCTTCGTCGTCGACGGAGTGGTGCAGCGGGCGCGGTTGCTCAATTCCGTGCTGGCCGACGTGTACGGTCCGCAAAACTTGATCCGCCGCGGCTTGTTGCCGCCCGGTCTGGTCTTCTCCCATACTGGTTTCCAGCGGACGGCCTGCCGCGGCCGCGTCGCGGGCGGTTCGCACCTGACGTTTTACGGCGTCGATTTATGCCGAACCGCCGACGGCGCCTGGATGGTGCTGGCCGACTACACCGAATCGCCCATCGGCGCCGGCTACGCCCTGGAAAACCGTCTCGTCCTGTCGCGCACCTTCCCCGACGTTTTTCGGGAATGCCACGTTCAACGGCTGGCCTCGTTCTTCGCCGCCCTCCGCGAATCGCTGGCCAAACTCGCCCCCCGGCACAAAGACAACCCGCGCATCGTCCTGTTGACGCCGGGGCCGAGCAGTCCGACCTACTTCGAAGACGCCTACCTCGCCCGCTACCTGGGCTACATGCTGGTCGAAGCCGAGGATTTGACGGTGCGGAAGACCGGCGTCTTCCTGAAGACGTTAGGCGGACTGCTGCCGGTCGACGTCATTTTCCGCCGGGTCTTCGACCGCGACTGCGACCCGCTGGAACTGTCGGGGTCGTCGCCGCGCGGCGTCGCCGGCTTGGTGCAGGCGGTGCATTCCGACAAGGTCGCGGTGGCGAACTCCATCGGCAGCGGACTCTTGGAAAGCCCGGCGTTTTTGGAGTACCTGCCGAGACTCGCCGATGAGTTGCTGCACCGCGACCTCATCCTTCCGAACGTGTCGACGTGGTGGTGCGGTCGGCCGGAAACGCTGACGCGCGCCGTAACGGAATTGGACGACTACGTGGTGCTGCCCGCGTTCAGCGGCGCGGGCGGTTCGGGTTTCGACCCGGCCGCCGGCGCCGAGCTTGACCCGCACAGTCGTCAGCGGCTGCTCGACCGGATGAAACAACGCCCCGAACAATACGCCATCCAACAGCCGTTCGTCGGTTCGACTTGCCCCACCTTGATCGACCGCCGGCTGCAACCGCGGTACCTCGTCGTCCGCACGTTCGTCACGTTCGACGGCGACCAGTTCACCGTCATGCTCGGCGGCCTCGCGCGGACGACGTTGTCGACGACGCCGTCGTCCCTAGTGTTGCCGAACCCGTCGGCCAGCAAGGACGTGTGGGTCGTCTCGGCAGGCCCTGTCAGCCAGGTGACGCTGCTCTCGCCCACCGGCCAGCCGGTGGAACTGCGGCGCGGCGCCAACGACCTGCCCAGCCGCGTCGCCGACGACATGCTGTGGCTGGGCCGCTACGTCGAGCGGACCGAGGGATTGGTCCGGTTGCTGCGCGCCGTCTTGACCCGGCTCGGCAGCGAAGCCGACCCCAACGCCATCGTCGAGTTCCCCACCCTGCTGTCGATTCTCAGCGAACTCGGTCATCTGCCGGCCGACTTCGCCCGACATCGGCCCCCGCAATGGTGGATCGCGCTCGACAAGGAAATCCAATCGGTCTTGTTCGACAAAGACCGCCCCAGCAGCCTGCGCAGCACCGCCGACAACCTGCACAACGTGGCATCGAGCGTCCGCGACCGGATGTCGCTCGATGCTTGGCAGATTCTTCGCCGCATCCAAGAGGATTTGGCGTCGAGCGACCCGAAGAACACGCCTTTGGCCGAGTCGCTCTTGATTTTGAATCGGCTCGTGATGACGTTGACGGCTTTTTCGGGCATGGCGACCGAAAGCATGACGCGGACCCAGGGCTGGCGTTTTCTCGACATCGGCCGGCGCATGGAACGGGCGATGTATACACTGCGTCTGCTTCGGCGATCGCTTCCCAAGCCGAACGCGATCGAAGCGAGCGCCGTGCTGGAGTGCCTTTTGGAAATCGCCGACAGTTCGATGACCTACCGCTCCCGCTACCTTACCTCGCTGCAACTTGGACCGGTGGTCGACCTGCTGCTCATCGACGAAACCAACCCGCGGTCGGTCGGCTTCCAACTGGCCGTTCTAGCGAACCACATCGACAACCTACCCGACGACCAGACGCGGTACTCTCGGCCGCCGGAGCAGCGCACCGCCCTCCGCCTGCTCACCGGCCTCCGCTTGGCCGAGGTCGAATCGCTGACCGCCGACCCCTCGCGGTCGCCGACCGAAGTGACGAAGGCCCGGCAGTCGCTTGACGAACTGATCGAACGGCAGCTCGACCTGCTGCCGCTGCTGGCGGACGAACTGAATCAACGGTACCTCAGCCACGCGGAAGCGTCGCGGCAGGTGACCAATGGACGCGCGGAATCCGTTCCATGATGTTCCACGTCACGCATACGTCGACTTTCTCGTACAGCCAGCCGGTTTCTCTGTGTCACAACCTAGTGCATCTGCGCCCGCGTCCAACGGCGAACCAGTCGTGCGTCGGCCATCATCTGGCCATCCGTCCGACGCCCGCGTTTCAAGACGAACGGCGTGATTTCTTCGGCAACGACATTGCTTTTTTCGTCGTTCAGGAGAAGCACCGCAAGCTGGTGATCTCGGCGACGAGCCACGTCGACGTGCAGACGGTCGAACCGCCGGCGGCGCACCGCACGCCTTGCTGGGAATCGGTGCGCGACCAACTCGCCGCCCCGGCCGGTTCCGCGGTGCTCGACGCCGTCCAGTACGTTTTCGAGTCGCCGTTCGTGCCGCGCAGCAGAGAATTGACCGAGATGGCGCTGCGATTCTTCACGGCGGATCGCCCCATGCTGGAAGCCGTCCTCGACCTGACCGCCGGCATCCACCACGAGTTCAAATACGACCCGGCGGCGACCGACGTCTTCACGCCCTTGAGCGAAGTCCTAAGACGCCGACGCGGCGTCTGTCAGGATTTCGCGCACCTGGGCATCGGCTGCCTGCGGTCGCTCGGTATGGCGGCCCGCTACGTCAGCGGCTACCTGCTGACCACCCCGCCGCCCGGCCAGCAGAAAATGGTCGGCGCCGACGCCTCGCACGCCTGGTTCTCCGTCTGGATTCCCGGCGTCGGCTGGGTCGACGTCGATCCGACCAACAACGTCATTCCCAGCCAGGACCACATCACGATCGGCTGGGGACGGGACTACGGCGACGTCAGCCCGGTGAAGGGAATGGTGCTCGGCGGGGGCGTGCAGACGTTGAGCGTCGCCGTCGACGTCACACCGGGCGAGGGAGGAATCGCAACGGCCTGAACCGCGGAATCACGGTTCCGAAGAGAACGGCCGCATCGCGAAGAACGTTTCGTGGACCGAGCTGCCGATGGCGTTCAAGCGGGTCTGCAGCGAATCGAGAAACGTGTGCAGCCCGCCGCCGAAGACGCCGTCGACGCCGGCGTAGGCCAGTTCCGCCCGCAACTGCCCCAACCGCTGCTCGGCGGGGTTGCAGAACGTGTTGAGCGACGTCTTCGTGATGGCGTGCAGCGATTCGTCGGAATTGACCAGGCAGTGCTGCACCGCCCGGGGAAACTCGCGGTCGAACACCAGGAACTCAATGATCTCCCGCGGCGCCACCCTGCCGAACTTCTGCCGGTACATGCCCAGCGCGCTGGCCGACCGCAACAGCGCCGACCACTGAAAGTCGTCGGCGGGCGAACCGGTGAAGGCGTAGGTCGGCAGCAACAAATAGTACTTTACGTCGAGCAAGCGGGTGGTCTTGTCGGCGCGTTCCAACAGCCGGCCGAGCCGCAGGAAGTGCCAGGCTTCGCCGTGGGTCATGGTCGCGTCGGTGATGCCGGCGAACAGGTGGGCCGACTGTTTGATTTCGTTGAAGAAGCCGTGGGGGTCTTCGGTCGCCCGCTTGGGGGCGTTTTCGTCGCGCACCGCCAGATAGAACGTATTCAACTGTTCCCACATGTCGGTCGAAATCGTCTCGCGTACCGAGCGGGCGTTTTCCCGCGCGGCGCGCAGACACGAGGCGACGGAATTGGGGTTCTCGCGGTCGAACGTCAAAAAGTGAATGACGTTGTCGCGGGTGGCGGCGTCGTGCTGGCCGAAGAATTTTTCCTGGTCGCCGGTGGTGTACACCAGCGCGTCCCACTGCTCGGCCGAGCCTTCCGGCATGTCCAGCGTCAGGTTGCGGTTGACGTCGATGAAGCGGGCGACGTTTTCCGCCCGTTCGACGTACCGCGACATCCAATAAATCGACTCGGCGACCCGGCTCAACATGACGACGCTTCCCTCCGCGCTCGGATCGCGGTCACTGCTGCACCTGTTCGGAAGCGGCCGTGGGCGCGGCGGCTTTTTTTCCCTCGGGCTTGTTGCCGTTCGTCGCCGTATTCGCCAGCACCCAGGTGTCTTTGCTGCCGCCGCCTTGCGAACTGTTTACGACCAGCGACCCCCGCTGCAACGCGACCCGCGTCAAACCGCCCGGCAAAACCCACACGTCCTCCCCGTAAAGAATGAACGGTCGCAGGTCGACGTGCCGACCCTCGAAATGGTCGTCGATGATGGTCGGCACCCGCGACAATGAAAGTGTCGGCTGCGCCACGTAGTTTCGGGGGTTGGCTTGCACCCGCCGGCGGAATTCGTCGCACATTTCCGCCGTCGAGTGCGGTCCGACCAACATGCCGTAACCGCCCGATTCGTTGGCGGCCTTCACGACCATCTTCTCGATGTTTTTCAGCACATGGTCGCGTTCGGAATCCCGGTGGCACTGGTACGTCGGCACGTTGGGGATGATGATCTCTTCGCCAAGGTAGTACTTCACAATTTCGGGGACGTACGCGTAGATGACCTTGTCGTCGGCGACCCCCGTGCCCGGCGCGTTGGCCAGGGCGACTCGGCCGGCGCGGTAGACGTCCATCAGGCCGGGCACGCCTAGCATTGAGTCGGCGCGGAAGACCTTGGGGTCGATGAAGTCGTCGTCGATTCGGCGATAAATGACGTCCACTCGCTCGAAGCCGCAGGTGGTGCGCATATGCACGAAGCCGTCGGCGACGACCAAATCGCGGCCTTCCACGAGCTGCACGCCCATCTGCTGCGCCAGGAACGAATGCTCGAAATAGGCCGAGTTGTAGACGCCCGGCGTCAGCAGCACCACGGTCGGATCGGAAACGCCCTTCGGGCTGAGGTGCGTCAGCATCGCCAGAAGGCGGCTGGGGTAGTCGTGGACCGGGCGAACCCTCAAGGTGTCGAAGATTTGCGGGAAGGTTTCCTTCATGACCTCGCGGTTTTCGAGGACGTACGAGACGCCCGACGGACAGCGAAGATTGTCTTCAAGGACGTAGATTTCACCGTCCTTGTCGCGCACCAGGTCGGTGCCGGTGATGTGGCACCAAATGCCGTGGGGCGGCTTCAGACCGACGCACTGCTTGCGGAACGACTTCGCCGAGTGTAGAACGTCCTCGGGCACGACGCCGTCGCGCAGGATTTTCTGCGAACCGTAAACGTCGTCGATGAAGAGGTTGAGCGCGCGGATGCGCTGCGCGAGCCCCTTCTCCAAACGGTCCCATTCATGGGCTTCGACGATCCGCGGCACCAGGTCGAACGGCCAGATGCGTTCGGTCCCTTCGTTTTCGCCGTAGACGTTGAAGGTGATGCCCATGTTGAGCAGCGACTGCTCGGCTTCCTTCTGCCGGCGGCGCAACTCACCGACGCCCAGCGACTCGATGCGCTCCGCCAGAAGGCGGCCGAGCGGTCGGGGCCGACCGGGAGCTTCAAACATTTCGTCGTAAAAACCCGACGGGTCGTAGCTGTCGAAGCGCATGGAATCGCCCTTGTCCCCGCTTCGCCGAAGCGATCGAAACGACGTCACAATCAAACCGACGGCCTAGTCCGTCGGCCGCAGCGGATCGGACCCGTCAAAGAGATTGAAACGGAAGCCGCCGCCGGTGTTCTAATATCATCCTCGATGATGATAGGCTACCAAGGTTTATTAGAAAAACAGGAATTCCTTGAGCTCGGTTTCGCTAGCCGGCCGCTAATCCACGTTGTCGGACGGATTGAAAAAACATAAAGCAAACCACGCGTCGCCCGTCGGACCCGACTTTCCACGGGGGCAACGTTCTTATGACTTCTTCTGTAAATCCAGACCACCAACAGTTCGGTCCCAACGGCAGTCAGACCTCGATCGATTCTGAACTGCTTGCCGACCTGATCGAACAAGATTCGTTGGTCCTGGAAGAAGCCTGTCCGCAGGCCGTCCTCTTTTCCGCAATTCCTCCTAAAATATCTCCTCGGTATGAAATCAATCGCTCCATCGGCTTCGGCGGCATGGGGGAGGTTTTCGAGGCGTACGACCGCGAACTCGGCCGCCGCGTCGCGGTTAAAGTCATGGCGCGCGACCGGTTGTACCTGTGCCGATTTCTCAAGAGAGAACGAGAGCTTCTCGCAAAACTCAATCATTCATCAATCGTTAAAGTATATGATTTGGGTGACACCGAAGACGGTCGCCCCTACTTCGTCATGGAGTTCGTCGAAGGCGGCGGCCTGCGGCGGTACATCCACGAAAAGAAGCTGGACCGCGTACGGATCGTCGAGCTACTCGCCCGCGTCGCTCGGGCGGTCGGCGAGGCCCATTCGATCGGCATGGTCCATTTAGACCTGAAACCGCCCAACATCGCCGTGACGGCTTCCGGCGAAGTGAAGATCCTTGATTTCGGCCTCGCCCGTTTCCTGCAAGGCTCCCAAGACGACCAAGTCGTCTTGACCGATACCGACGAACAAGCCTCGGAAAAGAAGCCGACCGACGCCGATCCGCCGGAAGAACGCATCGGCGGCACCCGCGGCTACATGAGCCCCGAACAAGCCGCCGGCGGCCGGATCACGCGCCGCAGCGACGTCTACTCGCTGGGCGTCGTAATGTACGAATTGTTGGCCGAGACCGGCTCGCGGAAGCGCACCCCCGATCGCGCCACCCTGCCGGCTCCGAATCTGGACTCGGACGAACGGTTGAACGCGGTTCAACTGCACATTCCCGGCGTCGACCGCGACCTCGCCGCCATCATCACCAAGAGCCTGTCGGAGTCGCCCGCCGCCCGCTATCGCGACGCCGGCGAACTGGCCGACGATTTGACCCGCTACCTGAATCATCAGCCGGTCCGAGCTTTCGTCGCCGGCGGACCGCTCTATTGGACGCGGAAATTCCTCGTCCGCAACGCTTGCACCGTCTCCGTCGCGGCAGTCATCCTCGTCGCGCTGGCCGGCGTTCTCGCCTTCGATTCCATGCGATTGAACCACGCGCTGGCGCAGCTTCAAGCCGAACGAAAGGTCTCCGAACGACACGCCGCCGCCGTCGACAAGCTGCATCGGGAACGGCTTGGCACGGTGCGCATGGTCTACGCTCAAGACATGAAAGAAGCCTATGAGGCGTGGGCGGTCGCCGACTTGGCCGGCCTGCGCGCGGTTCTCGACCGCCACGTCCCTCGTGCGGGCGAGCCGGATCTTCGCGGCTTCGAGTGGCACTACCTCGACGGCGTCGCTCGCAACATTGCGGACCTGCCGCAGGTCCATTCCGGCCCCGTGTACCAAATCACTTACTCCCCTGACGGCGCCCGCTTCGTCCTCGCCGGGAAGGACGGCACCTGGACGCTTTGGGACGCCGCCAACGCGACGATCCTCCGGCGCGTGCAGGCGCATTCCGGCGAAATCAATTCGATCGCGTTTTCGCCGAACGGTCGTCTCGTCGCCACCGCTTCCGACGACATGACGGCCAAGACCTGGAACGTCGACTCGGGCGAGTGCGTCGCCGCCTTCGCCGGCCACCACCACTTCGTCGTGGGGATCTGCTTCCGCGACGACCACCGCGTCGTCAGCGGCGACGCCGCCGGCGTATTGCAGGTTTGGGACTCGTCCACCGGGTGCCTCCTCGCGTCGCCGCGCGAACGCCGCGCCCGAATCGAAACGGTCGCCGCTCACTCGGCCGCTCGCGCGGTCGCCTTCGGATGCGCCGACGGCACCCTCGAAATCCGCGACGCCGACGACTGGTCGCTGCGCTGCCGAATCGTCGCTCATCGCAAGGAAACCTTGGCGATCGCCTTCGCCGACGACGGCCGCACGATCTTGACCGCCGGCGGCGACGGCGTTCTGCGCTCGTGGGACGTTTCCTCCGCTCGATTGATCGCCGAAAACCACTGCTCGGAACAGTCGCTGTTCGGCCTGACGATCGGTTCGCGCCGTTGGGCGGCGGTCGCCGGCCGCGACCGCGTCGTTCGGTTGGTCGACCCCTACACCCTCGAAACCATCAAGTCGTACCGTGGGCACGACGGTCGGATCTGGTCGCTCGCCCATTCGCGCGACGGTCGGCTCTTGTTCTCCGCCGGCGAGGACTCGAAAATCCTGGCGTGGTCGCCCGACGACAGCCAAGAGGGCCTTTCTGTCGAATGGCGTCACGACGGCGCCAGCGACCTACGTTTCAGCGCCAACGGTCGATGGCTGGCGGCCGCCGACTGGGAAGGCGGCGTCGTCGTTTGGCGCGCTGACGATTTCACCGAAGCCTGGCGGATCGCGCCCAACGGCGAGGGCAAGGCGCGGATCGCCTTCTGCGCCGCCGACGACCAATTGGCGTACTCCGTCGGTCAACGCAACCCCACGATTCACGACGCCGCGACCGGCCGACGCATCGGCGAAATCGCCAATGGCGACCGAAAGGTTTTCGGCCTGGAGTTTTCGCCCGAGGCGAACGAACTGGCGGTCGCCTCGGGCGGCGTCGTTCGACTGCGCGACTTCGTCGGCGGCGCTTTGCAGGCCACCCTCCGCGGCACAGCCGACAACCTTTCCACGCTCGCGTTCTCCACCTGCGGCTCGACCATGGTCGGCGCGGGCGACGACGGATTCCTCTACTGGTGGACCCTCGCCGGGAACAGCGGGAAACTTCTCCGACGGGAGGGACACCGTGGCGCCGTTGCTCGAATCCGCGCGCCGCAGCACGGTACATTCCTGGTCTCGGCGGGCGACGACCAAACCGTCCGCCTCTGGCCGATGGACGGCG
>JBOFFD010000277.1:0-5774 GCA_051648425.1 Planctomycetia bacterium | reverse complement strand
AGTCGCCTCGTTTCCGCTGTTGTGGGTCGTGCCGTTGGCGTTGTACTTGGTGACGTTCATGGTGGTCTTTTCGTCGTGGGGGCCGTTCGCGTTCGGGTGGTCGAGCCGGCTGCTGCCGTTCGCCGTGTTGCCGATCGGCATCCCGCCCAGATGGACGCCGCCGACCGACTCCAATCCGGTTGGTTGGCTGCTGTTATTGCTCACCTTCTCGGTCGGCGTGCCATTCTTGGCCGTTTCGACGACCGCTCCGCTCTTACAGCGGTGGTATGCCGAGACCGGCGGCAAGTCGGCCGGCGACCCGTACTTCCTTTACGCCACCAGCAACCTGGGCAGCATGTTGGCCCTTTTGGGATACCCGTTCTTCGTCGAGCCACTGCTGTCGCTGCCGGATCAATCACGCCTTTGGACGGTCGGCTACGGCCTATTGGTCGCGCTGGTCTTCGGCTGCGCCGCCGTGGTGGTGGCGTCGAAGCCGCGACCGGAAGCCGCACCCGAGGCGCTGTTGGACGGCGAACTTGAGGGGCCGGCGGCCGTCCGCGATGTTGCGGGTCGGCAGGCCGCCGCGCGACCGGTCACGTTCGGTCGACGGCTGCGATGGGTCGCGCTGTCGGCGGTGCCCAGCAGCCTGCTTTTGGCGGTCACCACTTATCTGACGACCGAAGTCGCCTCGTTTCCGCTGCTGTGGGTCGTGCCGTTGGCGTTGTACTTGGTGACGTTCATGGTGGTCTTTTCGTCGTGGGGGCCGTTCGCGTTCGGGTGGTCGAGCCGGCTGCTGCCGTGGCTGATCCTGCCGTTGGCGCTCGCCATCGCCGCGGTGCCGAACGCCTGGCTGGCGGTGCTGCATCTGGCGGCGTTCGTGGTGGTGACGACGGCCTGTCACGGCCGGCTGGCGGAAGATCGGCCGGGGGTCGCGCACCTGACGGAATTTTACTTTTGGATGTCGCTGGGCGGCGTGTTGGGCGGGGCGGTGAACGCGCTGGTGGCGCCGGTGGTCTTCACGCAGGTGACCGAATACCCGCTGGCCGTAGTGGCGGCGTGCTTACTGGCGCCGCCGCCGATCCGCCGCCGCGCCACGGTGGAGGAAGCCGTCGCCGTCAAGGCCGCCGCCCGCTACCGGCCGGCCGATATCGCCTATCCCGCCGTTTTGGCCACGGTGGTCTACGGCGCCGCCTTCTGCTTTCCGACCATTCCCAACCTGTCGACGCTGCAGAACGACGCGGTGCGGACGATCGCCCTCGTCGGGCTTCCCTGCCTCGCCGTCTTTTCGTTCGTCGGCAAGCCGATCCGCTTCGGCCTGGGGGTGGCCGTCCTGCTCTTCGCCGGCCGGCTGGTCGATTCGACGCAGGGAAGGCAGATTGCGGCCGAGCGGAGCTTTTTCGGCGTCCACCGCGTGCTGCGCGACGCCGCCGACGAACGCCACGAACTGGTCGACGGCGTCACCATTCACGGTCTGCAACGCCACGCCGACCCGTGTACGCCGCTGAGCTACTACCACCCCACGGGGCCGGTCGGACGAGTGTTGGCCGCAGTGGCCGACCGCGGCGTGGGACGGTCGGTGGCGATCGTCGGGCTGGGGTCGGGGTCGCTCGGCGCGTACTGCACGTCGCCGCAGTCCTACACGTTCTTCGAGATCGACCCTGCGGTGAAGCGGATCGCCGAAGACGGCCGGCTGTTCACGTTCCTTAAGACCTGCCGGCAAGGGAAGTATAAGATCGTTTTAGGCGACGCCAGGCTGCAAATCGCCCGCGCGCAGCCCGCCGAGTTCGGCGTCGTGGTGCTCGACGCCTTCAGTTCCGACGCCATCCCCGTCCACTTGCTGACCCGCGAAGCGGTGGCGTCGTACCTCGAAAAACTGACCGACGACGGCGTGCTGATCTTTCACGTTTCGAACCGTTTTCTGAACCTGAGGCCGGTGCTCGCGAACTTGGCCGCCGACGCCGGCCTGGTCGGCGTTTACGCCGCCGACGGCGACGTGCCGCCCAAACTGCTGGCCGACGGCAAGCTGCCCAGCGACTACGTCGTGATGGCGCGGTCGCGCGCCGTCTTAGACGGCCTGCCGCTCGACCCGAAATGGGCCGAACTGAAAGCCGACCCAACCGCCCCGCTTTGGACCGACTCTTACTCGAACATCGTCGGCACCTTCCGCTGGTGACGCGCCCGGCCGCCAACCGCGATCCGACGATCGGCGACAAGATCCCGTTAGCTGCCGCTTTCCGCAGCGGCGCGTCCGCGCTTTCCTTGTCAATTTCCTCGACGCTGACAAGACGCGCCGCTGCGTTAAGCGGCGGCTAACGTAGACGAGCCGGCCTTGGGCGTCGATTCGTCTATATCCCGCCGCATCAACGATTTGGATGGAATCGTCCGATTTGATTGACCGAAAGGCCGTTTTCCGCTATCGCCTCTTCCGCGAATGACAAAAAGACGACTTGAATGCCATGCCGCATTTTGGCGCGAGGAGGCGTACATGCCGAAATTCTTACACCGACGAACGTTTCGATCCGCGCTGCTGGTCGTCTCGGTTTCGATTTTGCTCGCCACTTCCGCCGCCGACGCCGATCGGCCAGTCGCGGCGCTGGGCGCGCCCGAGCCGGGTGATCGATCGGCGCTGCCGATCGAAGTGGACGGGGAGTTCCTTGAGACGCCGCCGATGATATTTGAAGAGTCGACCCCCGGCGCCGGCGGCCCTCCCGGCGGCGGACGAGGTCGGCCGGGCGGCCCGCCGCGCGGTCCGTTCGGCGGTCCGCCTCGCCAAGTCGAATTCTGGACGATCACCCCCAGCGACAAAGAAAACGGCGGCGAAGATTTCTCCATCAGCTATTTCAGCGCGAGCGCCGAACTGCCCAACCTCTTCCGGGCCGGCCCGGTTTCCTTCGCCGTCCAACCGCAATTCGAGACGCTGTTCCTCGGCGGGCCGTCGGGCGTCGGCGCCGTCGACCTGCCGTCGAACGCCTACGGCTTGGCCGTCGATCTAAGAGCCGATTATAAGATCAACCGGCGGATGGGCGCCCAGTTCGCCGTCTCACCTGGCTTATACACTGATTTCGACAACATGAGTTCCGACGCCTTCCGCGTTCCCGCCCGCCTCATCGTCACGTATTTCTTAAACGAGCAGTGGGTGTTGTTCGGCGGCGTGGTTTATACGACGCAGCCCGACCTGCCGATCATCCCGGTCGCCGGCGGTATTTATTCGCCGAACGAGAATTGGCGGCTGGAAATCCTCTTTCCCCGCCCCCGCCTCGTCTACCGTTGGAGCGAGCAGTTGGAGCTGTCGGCCCTCGTCACGTTCAACAACAACACGTACGCCGTCGAAACCGAGCTCGGCGACGACGTCTTACAGTATCGAGACTTTCGCGCCGGGCTCGGCGCGGAATGGTTCCTGCCTTCCGGCCGGCGATTCCTCGGTGAAGCCGGCGTCGCCTTCGGCCGGTCGCTCGACTTCGAGGACCAACCCGACCACGACGTCGACCCCGGCCTCTTTCTGCGCGTGTCGACCCGCTTCTGATTCCACGCCGCGTCCAGCAATTCTCGCGAGATTCGGCCGCCAGCCGGCAGCCGTCGGCGACGCAATCTTGTATTCGTTGGCCGCGAGGGGCGTCGTTGGGTAGCAATGACGGTTTTCCCTCGCCGCGCCGACCTTCGCGTCGGGCGAACGGATTTTCAGGAACGCACCGGCCATGCCAGACACGCAACGACCCCCCGTCCCGCTGACCCTCGCCGATCCGTGGCCGGGCCGCGTCCGCGGCGGCCTGCCGGTGGTTGACGTCGTCGAACTGCCCGGGTTGGCCGAGCTGCAACCGCCGCTAGGCGTCGGCGACGCCCTGGTGCTGCTCGACCCCGAGGGCGTCCGACTGGGCTACGGCCTGTTCGACCCCGAAAACGGCGTCGTCCGCGTGCTGCCGTCCACCCCGGTCGAAGAACTGAACGTCGACTTCTTCGTCCGCCGGCTGCACCGCGCGTTCGATCTGCGCCAAGCCGCCGGTTTGACGGGCGAACACGCCGCCTTCCGTCTAATCAATTCGGAGGGGGATGGCCTTTCGGGCTTCATCGTCGACGTCTATGCCGGGCACGTGGTGGTTTTCACCTACGCCGCCGGCATGGACTTTTGGGTGTCGCTCTTGGCCGAGGCGATCGGCGCGGTGCTGGCGCCGCACAGCATCATCGCGAAGATTCGCACGAAGGGCGAGCCGGCCGCCGGTCGGCTGCCGTTCGTCAGTCTGTCGGCCGAGGTGCCGCCGCGCACCCTGAACGTGCGCGAAGCGGGCGCCCAGTACGAAGTGCATCTCTTAGGTGGTCTCAACACCGGTCTGTTCTGCGACATGCGCGACGTGCGCGTCGGCCTGCGGCGGTGGGCGAAGGGCAAGCGGGTGCTCAACACCTTTTCCTACACCGGCAGCTTCTCGGTGGCGGCGGCGCAGGCGGGGGCGGCGCACGTGGCGTCGGTCGAATTCGCGGCGGGGGTGGTGCAGTGGTCGAAGGTCAACTTCGAACTTAACAAACTCGACCCCGCCGACCGCAAGTATAAGTTCGCGCGGTCCGACGTCTTCGAGTATCTTAAAGCCGCCCGTCGCAAGGGCGACGAGTTCGACTTCATCATCCTCGACCCGCCGACCGCCACCACCGTTCCCGGCCGACGGTGGTATCTTAAATCCGACTACGATCGGCTCATTTCGCACGCCGTCCGCCTGTCGCCGCCCGGCGGCTTACTACTGGTCGCCTCCAGCAGTTGGCAGGTCCGCCCCGACCATCTCGACAAGCACATCCGCACGGCGTCGCAGGAATCGGGCCGACGGATGACCCTTGTCGAGAGTTACGGCCTGCCCAGCGATTTTCCGACGCAAATGATCTGGCCGCAAGGCCGCTACCTGAAAGCCCTGCTGCTGAGGGTCGACTGACTTCGCTCCCGTCGGCCGCCCCGGAGCATGGTTTCCTTTCGCCGAGCATTTGATCTATCGATCAACGATTTTGCCAATTTGGCAGCGGTCGCTATGATGGATCGAGCGTGGACTTGGTTGTCAAAGTGGCGTTTTCGCTCGGGGTCGCTGAATGACCGACGACAAAATCCGGGTCTTGGTGGTCGACGACGAGGAACCGCACGCGCGGGCCGTTGCCGAGAGCCTGGAGCGGATCGGGTACGATTGCACGGTCGCGTCGTCGCCGCGCGACGGCCTGGACCGCATCGCCCGCGAGCAGTTCGACATCGTCGTCACCGACCTGGTGATGGGCGACGTCGACGGGCTGGCGGTGCTGAAGAAGGCCCGTCAGGATCTGCCCGACTGCGAAGTCGTCGTCATCACCGGTCACGGCACCATCAACACCGCCGTCAGCGCGATGCAGCAGGGCGCGACCACCTACCTGACCAAGCCGCTCGACGTCAACGAGCTGCGCAAGGTCGTCGACCGCGCCACCGAACGACAGCGGTTGCAGCGGTCGAACGCGGAGCTGCAACGCCAGCTTAATGAAAAGTTCGGCTTCGAGGGGGTGGTGGGCCACTCCGTCGCGATGAACAACGTGTTGTCGCGGCTTAAGATGGTGGCGCCGACCACCGCCACCGTGCTGATCTTAGGAGAGAACGGCACCGGCAAGGAACTGGTCGCGCGGGCGGTGCACAACAACAGCCCGCGACGGCAGAAGCCGTTCGTCGCTCTGAACTGCGCGTCGTTGTCTGAAAGCATTCTGGAAAGCGAACTGTTCGGCCACGAAAAAGGCGCCTTCACCGGCGCGGAACGGCAGCGCAAGGGGCGGTTCGAGTTCGCCAACGGCGGCACGCTGTTCTT
>JBOFFD010000276.1:0-2690 GCA_051648425.1 Planctomycetia bacterium | reverse complement strand
CGTCAGCGAGTGCGTGCGTGCGACCCGGTACACATGACCGTTGGGGGCGGTGATGGCGCGGGTTTGGCGTAAACTGGTCGACATCGTTTTCCTAACGCGGATGCTTTCGGCGTCGTTCAAGGCGGAGGCAGTATAGCGGACGACCCAATTTGAAGCTAGACGGGGTCATCCGGCCTTGGCGGCGGCCGGCGCGGGGGAGGCTTCGGGGGCGGTCCCGTGGCCGGTCGGGTCGGCGGGGACGGTCGGGCCGGCCGGCGGCCGGACGGCGACCGCCTTCCGCGGCACGTACCGCAGCACGCCCGACAGCATGACGATCAGCACCGCCAGCACCACGTTCACCGTCAGCCAGGTCTTCGCCTGGTCGCGGAACTTTTGAAGCCCCTTGCTGCGGCCGACGAGCGCGCTGGCGAAGAACATCACCGACAGCGCCAGCAGAATCTTGAGTCCCAACAGGCCGTGGTACACCGGCGGCATCGAACGAATCTTCAGCAGCATCACCGTAATACCGGAGGCGAGCAGGAGCAGGATGAGAGCGTGGACGAACGGCGCCCACCGGCGGACGAGGCGGGTTTTGAACTCGTCGTGGACGTCGGTCGGCAGCGGGGCGGCGGCCGGCAGGACGACGAACCGCGTGAAGACGGTGCCGCCGACCAAGGTGACGGCGGAGCCGATGTGGATCCACCGCAGCAGCACGTTCGTAAGGGTCAGTTCATCCATCGCGAGTTTCCCGGTGTGTGGTCGTCGGCCGGGGGCGGAACGTCCGGCGACGACGCGACGCGGTTTTGTAGCAACGGCGCCGGGTTCGCCAACCTTGCCGGGCGGCGGGCCGGCGGGCTTCGGCCGGCGGGTTGGTCGAGTCGCGCCGGTCGCGCGGTTTGCCGGGGCCGGTGGGTGGATCGGCCTAAAACCGAAAGGGGACGACGGCATCATGGAAATTCGTTCTTGGAATTGGTCGAGAAATACGGTAGGATTCACTTCTCGGTAACAGCACAGCCCCTAATCGCCGAGCTTCCCCCAACTTTCGCCACCGGACCCAGCCGCGGAGATGAGGCATGGCGGATTCATCGTCGGGTTGCCCTGACTTTCACCGATGGCGGCACGCGCGCCGCGAGTTGCTGTCGGTCGGTGGCTTGGGCGCGCTGGGCGCGTTCGGCCTAAACACGGCCCATGGGCGTGAGTCCGGGGGCGGCTTGGCCGACGGACCGGTCGGGGGGCTTCCGCGGCGGGCGAAAGCCGTCTTAATGATCTACCTGTTCGGCGGGCCGGGCCAGCTCGACACGTTCGACATGAAGCCGGAAGCGCCGGCGGAAATCCGCGGGCAGTTCAAACCGATCGCCACCGCCGCCCCCGGCCTCATGATCTGCGAGCATCTGCCGCGCGTCGCCCGCGTCATGGACAAGCTTACCGTCGTTCGCACCATGAGCCACGACCGCAACGTCCACGGCGGCGCGGTCGTCTACGCCCTCACCGGCGAACTCAACAACGACCCCGGCATCCCCGGCGTGCGCGGCCCCGAAGCCTCTCTTACAGATCACCCCAACCTCGGGTCGACCTTCCGTAAATTCGGTCCGCCGGAAACCGGCATTCCCAACGCGGTCGTCCTGCCGAGCAAGATGATCGACGGCCAAGGCCGCGAGCCGCCCGGCCAGTGGGCGGGGATGCTCGGCAAGGTCTACAACCCCTGGCTGATCGACGGCGATCCGAACAGCAAGACCTTCCGGCTCGACGTCCTGACGCTGCCGGCCGACGTCGGCTTCGATCGGCTCGATTCGCGCCGTCGGCTGTTGGAACTGGTCGACCGGCAGTGCCGGGCGCTGGACGCCTCGACCGACGTTTCAACGATGGACGCCCTCCACAACCAGGCGGCAACGCTGCTGACGGCGCCGGCGGTGCGCAAGGCGTTCGCGCTGGCCGACGAACCGGCGGCGCTGCGCGACCGCTACGGCCGCAACCGCTTCGGCCAAGCCTGCGTGCTGGCCCGTCGGCTGTTGGAAGCCGGCGCCCCGTACATCCAAGTGAACATGGGGCCAAGCCTCGTCGGCGACTACGGCTGGGACACGCACGCGAACACGTTCCCGACGATGAAGAAAAGCCTCTGCCCGAAGTTCGACGCCGCCTTTTCCAGCCTGATGACCGACCTCGACGAACGGGGCTTGCTGGAAGACACGTTGGTGCTGGTGAACAGTGAATTCGGCCGATCGCCGAAGATTCAAGCCAACGGCGGCCGGGACCACTGGCCGCGCTGCTACTCGCTGCTGTTCGCCGGCGCGGGAGTCTCGCGGGGTCGGGTGATCGGGAAATCCGACAGCCGCGCCGCCTACCCGACGACCCCGCCGTACAGCCCGGCCGACGTGGCCGCCACGGTCTACGCGGCGATGGGCATCCCGCCGACCACCGAACTGCGCGACACCCAAAACCGCCCCATCGCCCTCAACAAAGGTCGGGTGATGACGGAGCTGTGGGGGTAGAACGTGGCGTGAATGTTGTGGTGTAGGCGTCTCGCCTGCACGAACTCTTGTAGAGACGGCGTTATGACAGTTCGTGCTGGCGAGACGCCCAATGGTGCTTACTTTACATTCTTCGGTGGGCCGCGTCGTTTCGGCATGGTTTTTGCGCCGTTGAAGGGGACTTCATTTGGGAGTCTTCGCATCATGGCGCGATCGGAACCGAATTCCCCGGAGGCCGCCGAG
>JBOFFD010000275.1:0-2226 GCA_051648425.1 Planctomycetia bacterium | reverse complement strand
GTGAAGAAATTGTCGAGGCAGACCACCTCGTGTCCCAAGCCGATGAGCCGATCGCAAAGATGGGAGCCGAGAAACCCGGAACCGCCGGCGACCAAAACCCGTTTGCTGTCCTTCATGGCGTCTCGCGCTGCTCGTCGTGGTGAGGGGCTGGGGCGTCCGGCGTCGACGTTCCGTCGCCGACCTCGCCGTCACTGTACGTTCCCCGCCGAGGCGGCTTGCGTCCGGCGCGGCGGTGGACCATCCCCGAAGTCCCCGCAACTTACAGTAGCGGCCGGCTTCTTCCTAGGCCGTTTATTCGGCGGGCGGACGACTGGTTGATGTTGCGAGTATTAAATCGTCCTTTTCCAAAGGAAGGACGCCGAAAAGCCAACGACAAATGGTCCGACGGCAACGGATTTCGGCGAATCGACTTTTTTCGGAAAGTGCCCTTGACCTGGAATTTCATGACTGTTACTGTTCCCTTGGATAGTGAAAGGGCGATTGTTCGCGAGAATGATCGTTCGTGAATGCACCAGGATGGTCGCCTCCTCGACCGTGGCGCCGCCGCTGCGGTTTCCATCGGCTTCGCCTGCGGCTGAAAGGCCGTCGAGAGGCCGAAGGACGTTTCATCCCCCCGACCCGCCTGCAGCGTTTTCATTCTTTCGCCAACGGCGTTTGCGACCCTTTGGGCATGGAAGGCCCAGTCGAACGCCATTGCGGCGGCCGTCGTTTTTGATCCGGCCGCCCGTCGGAACTTTGGCTACTCGTCTGGTCGACCTTGACGGACGGGGCGCGGTTCGGCGGCGTCGTACAGCATCGTCGAATGTCATCACGGATGCGGTCATGCTTGCTCTCACACGAAAGATCGGCGAACGAATCAACATCGGCGGCGACGTCTGGGTGACGGTCGTTCAGATTCGCAACAACACCGTCCGCTTGGGTATCGACGCGCCCCGGCATGTCGAAATCCGTCGCGGCGAACTGGCGACCGAATCGGCCGTCGCCGTCGGCGGCCTGCCGTCGATCGACGCGCCGCCGTCCGAGACCGACGCCGCCGACTGACCCCGCCCACCCTCCAAAAGCCTCCCTCCAAACAACGCCGAAACCTTGGCTCGTTCCCGACCGGCCCGCGCCGCTATAATGACCGCGGGCATCGAACGGGTTCAGGAGTTTCTTCATGCATCGCGGTCGCGTCGTCGTCGCCATGAGCGGCGGAGTCGACAGTTCCGTCGCGGCGTTTCTTCTCGCCGAGCAGGGCTACGACGTCGTCGGTCTGTTCATGCGCACCGGCGCGCACGTTGAAGAAGAGGCGTGCGCGGTCGACGCCGTTCCCGTCGCCGCCCCGAAGAAGATCCGCGGCTGTTGCAGCGCGATCGACGCCGCCGACGCGCAGCGGGTGGCCGACCGACTGAACATGCCGTTCTACGCGCTGAACTTCGAGGAAGACTTCAACCGCATCAAAGACTATTTCGCCGACGAATACCTGAACGCGCGAACGCCGAACCCGTGCGTCGTCTGCAACACCTGGCTGAAGTTCGGCAAACTGTGGGACTACGCCCAGGCGGTCGAAGCCGACTTCATCGCGACCGGGCATTACGCGCGGACGACGTCGGCCGACGGTGGGAACGAAGAGGTCGGCTTGTACACGGCGGCCGACGACGCGAAAGACCAAACCTACTTCCTCTTCGGGCTGCGGCGGGAACTGCTGCCGCACATCTTGTTTCCAATCGGCGGCATGCAAAAGGCCGAGGTGCGGGCGATCGCGGCGGCGAACGATTTGGGCGTGCAGAACAAACCGGAGAGCCAGGAAGTGTGCTTCGTTCCCACGGGGGATTACGCGCAGTTCGTGCGCGACCGGCGGCCCGACGCCTTTGCCGCGGGCGAGGTGGTCGACGCCGCCGGCAAGGTGATGGGTCGGCATGAGGGGGTCAGCAATTTCACCATCGGCCAGCGGAAGGGGCTGGGGGTGGCGGTGGGAGAACCGCGCTACGTCGTGGCACTGGAACCGGAAGCCCGGCGGGTGGTGATCGGACCGAAGGAATTGCTCCAGCGGGGTTCGCTGGAGGCCGATCGAGTCAACTGGTTGACGGCGCCGCCGGACGGGCCGGTGCGTTGCCGGGTGAAAATCCGCTACCTGCACCGGGGCGTCGGGGCGACGGTGGAACCGGTGGCGACGGACGCCGCGGGCGGCCGGGTTCGGGTGGTGTTCGACGAACCGCAGTCGGCCGTGACGCCGGGGCAGGCGGC
>JBOFFD010000274.1:0-2708 GCA_051648425.1 Planctomycetia bacterium | reverse complement strand
GAGCAGCGATTGGTCGTAGACCGTATCGCCGACGCGAAGCCACAGGCCGCCTAAAAGACCGGGGTCGACCCCGGTCTTGAGGACAGGCTCGATCTTGAATCGTTCCCGAAGCATGTTCAGCAGGGCCGTCACTTGGTCGCCGGCCAGCGGCGCCGCCGTCCGCGCCACGACGGCGACCCGTCCTTGGCTATCGTCCCAGCGTTCTTGCAGCCGGCGGGCCACCGAACGAAGCACGCCCAATCGGCCGCGACGGTTCAGCGTATGCAGGAAGCCGTACACGGCGTCGCTGAACCGGTTCGCGAAGACGCGGTCGATCATCTCGGCCCGACGGCTTTGCGTGATCGAACCCAGGCTGAAGAAAACTTCCAGTTCCGGGTGCGGATCGAGGAACTCACGGACGAGGACGCCGACCTCTTCAACGACGGACTGAGTTGTTCCGGCGTCTTCCGCAAGACCCCACAGCGCCATCGCGTAGACTTCGGCGACGCGGGCTTCGCCCATTTCCTCGAACGAGCCGCCGTCCATGACGGACGGAATCGTTTCGGCCGACGTCGAAGCGAAACCGCCGGTCGGCGTCGAGAACCCGCTGCTCATGACGAGCTCCTGGCTTGGGCGGCGACTTCGGCCAAGGCCGAGTCGACCAGCCGACGGTGGTCGTCGGCCGTGAGTTGGTTCTCGAGGACGTTGCGGGCGACGCCGTACGACAGTTTCGAGGCGGCCGACCAAAGCTCGGCGTTGGCCGACGATTGCTGTAGCCGACGGTCGCGGTCGACCCGTTGCTGCAGGCGGGCGATCTCCGCCTCGGTGCGGGCGGCGACCTCTTCCTTCAAGGCGATCGCGTCGCGCTCGGCCTCCAGGACCAGTTGCCGACCCGCCTCACGGGCCTTCGCCCGTTCTTGTTCATGCCGCTCGAGCTGCTGCCGGGTTTCCTCGCGGACGATCTCGGCTTGGCGGAGACGGTGGTCGATCTTGGCTTCCCGCTGGGCGGCGGCCTGAAGGATCGGTCCCACCGCCGTGTTGGCGACGACCAATACCACCACGGCGAAGGCGACGAACGCCCAGAAGCCGGTTTCCGAAAGAAGGCCGATGAACCCGCCGGCGGCGAATACTGTAATCACGTCCGCTCCTCCGCGACGACCGCGGCGAGGCCGTCGGTCGAGAACGAACGGCCGGCCAAACGCGAAGCGATGGCGACCGACAGGTTCGGGGCCGCCTGGCGGATCTGCGCCAGCGCCTCCAGTTTCGCCGCTTCCAGGTCGGCCAACGCCTGCTTTTGGGCGGCGGCCCCGTCGTCGCGGGCCTTCGCAAGCCTTGCGTCGGACTCCTTCGTCGCCTCGGCGCGGGCGGCGTCGAGGATCCGCCGGGTTTCTTCGTGGGCCTTAGCCAGCTCCTCGTCGGTCTGCGACAAGAGTCGGCCGGCTTCGGCGCGAGCCTCTTCGGCCGCCGCGACGGCGGCCGCGATCCGCTGGTCGCGCTCATCCAGCGACGCCAGCATCGGCTGCCACGCCACCTTCGTCAAACCGTAGTGCAGCAGAAGAAAGAGGCCGAGCGTCCAGAAGAACAGAACCGGGTCGATCGCGAGGAACGACGTGCCAGGCCCCATTGCATCCGGAGGGGGATTGCCGCGGATGGTGTGACCATGATGTCCGCCGCCGCCGTGCTTTCCACCATGGCCCTCGGTTTCGCCATGAGCATGGACGGCCGCCGGAGCGACCGCTTTCCGCTTGGCGAGCACACCCGGCAGAATGGCGAGCACTCCGATGACGATGAGCGTCAGCGCGACGATCCAGGTCGTACTGTCGTTGGACTGCGGTTTCACCGCCGATCTCCCTACAAGCGGCCGACGAACACGGAGCGCGACGCCCCGTGGGATCGCCGCTCTCGCGACGATCGCGACCGACCGGTTTTCGACTCGCCGGGAAACGAACGCGGTGCGCCCGCGTCCCGGTGGAGCTGCGAACGAACGGTTACTTGGCGATACAAACGATCAAGGCGAAGAAGGTGGCCCCTTCGATGAGGGCAGCGCTGATGATCATGGCGCCCTGAATCGTGCCGGCCATTTCCGGCTGGCGGGCCATGCTTTCGACGGCCTTCGAGCCGATGAGGCCGATGCCCAGGCCGGCGCCGATGATGGCCAGGCCGGCGCCGATGCCAGCACCGATGCCGGAGAAGGAAAGGGCCGGGGCCGCCGCCGCGGCGGGAGCCTGGGCCATGGCGTCCGTTCCCGCCAACAAAGTCACCGCCGCCACACCGATCCAAAGGGCCGTCCGCTTCATGGTTCTCCAGTTCCTTCCCCGCTGGGGGGATTCGAGCCTTCCGCGCCGCCCCGCTGGACGACTTTCGCACGGAAGTCTTTCGCCATTCCCATCGCGAGTCCGCCGCGGCCCCGCGCCGACGACGAACGACCGCCCGGTTCCGTTCGATTCGAGTCTCGACCTCGTGACGCACTGCGCCGCTCGGCCGTCATTCGGTTCCGTCGCGTTCCGCCTCGAACCCCGTTCCGCGTCCGTCCCCCGCCGTCAGTGGCTGGGGTGGACCGCCGCCCCGATGAACAGGGCCGCCAGGAACGTGAAGACGTACGCCTGAAGAAACGCGACGAACAATTCCAACAGGCTCAAACAAACCACCGCGAACAGGCTCGCCGGCGCCACCGCGAAAAACAGTGAGCCTTTGGCGATCACGATGAACGAGAGGAAGACGAAGAGCAC
>JBOFFD010000273.1:0-1637 GCA_051648425.1 Planctomycetia bacterium | reverse complement strand
CAGTCCCACCATCGCCAAGATGGTCATGCCGGCGCGGTACGGGTAGCTGTCGTAGGTCACGTCCAAACCGGTCGCGCGGGCGTCGTCGATGCGGACGAGGTGTTCGTCGGCCCGTACGTTGTAGTGTGAACTGTGTAAGAGACAGCCGCTGCCTCGGCCGATCTCCCACACTTCCTCCAGCGCGTCGACCATGCCGTTCGGCATCCCGCCGCGCACGTGGGTCACATACACGCCGTCGACCGGCGTCAGTTCCTTGCACAATTCGATCAGTTCCCGCGTGTCGGCGTACAGACTGGGAATGTAGTCCAACCCGGTGGACAACCCGACCGCCCCTTGGTCCAATCCTTCGCGGACGAGGCGTCGCATGGCCGCGATCTCGTCGGGCTTCGCCGGCCGGGGGTCGAGTCCCAGCACGTTCATCCGCACCGCGCCGTTGGGCACTAAGAAAGCGTTGTTGAGCGAACTGCGTCCCGTGCAATAAGAAAGATAGCCGTCAACGGAATTCCATGGAGTATTCAGATCGGGGTGAACGCCCGTGAAGCCGGCGGTGTAAGACCGCATGTACGACTGAATTTCACTCGTCGCCGGGGCCAAGCCGCAGCCGTCCTGGCCGTTGAGAAAAGTGGTGATTCCTTGACGGATGGCGGCTTCCTGCCGAGGGTCGGCCAGCGCCGCCAGGTCGCCGTGGACGTGGGTGTCGATGAATCCCGGCGTCACGACCAGGCCGGCCGCGCCGAGCGTCGACGCCGTCTCGGCGTTTTTCAGATTGCCCACCGCGACAATGCGGTCGCCCGTCACGCCGACGTCGGCGCGAAAGCGCGGTCCGCCGGCGCCGTCGATCACCTCGCCGCCCGCGATTACCACGTCGAACATCAACGGAATCCTCTTAGTCGACGGGTTTCAGGTCAAGCCGGCGAGCGTGCCGGTGGAGTCGCTGAAGCGGTCGGTTTCGATGTTCATCTTTTGCAGCAACGTCAGCAACACGTTGGACAGCGGCGGATGCTTTTCAGGGTCGAACGCCAAATGCCGGCCGTGCTTGAAGCCGAGCGCGCGGCCTCCGGCGACCAGCAGGGGCAGGTTCTTCGGCGAGTGGTCGCCGGTGGCCGAGCCGGAGTTCATGCCCGAGCCGAAGAGGACGGCGGTGCGGTCGAGCATGCGGCCGTCGCCTTCGCGGGTGTCTCGCATCATCTTAAGGAAGCGGTCGAGCCGACTAAGATGGAAGCGATCGATCTCGGCCAATTTGGCCAGTTTTTCGGGGCTGCCGTCGTGGTGCGACAGCTCGTGGTGGTTCTCGCCGCCGCCGCCGTAGCCGCCGGCTTCGCGCGACCACTCGAACGTGATGACGCGAGTGGCGTCGGTGGCGAACGAAAGGTAGGCCAGTTCCAGCATGACGTCGAGCCACATCGGCCGATCGTGGGCGTCGCCCGGTTGGCTTTCGAGCTGCAAGCCTTTGGCGACGACCGTCGGCTTGGGGACGTCGATCCACCCTT
Organism: Planctomycetia bacterium; assembly: GCA_051648425.1. Taxonomy (GTDB): domain Bacteria; phylum Planctomycetota; class Planctomycetia; order Kolteriales; family Kolteriaceae; genus JBOFFD01. The sequence goes on along the minus strand of JBOFFD010000273.1, from coordinate 147 downwards.
GCAGTCGGGCGACCTGCAGCTCGGTGTCGCGCACCGACTGTAAGTATTCGCCCATCTTACGGCGGTCTTCGATTCCCAACCGTTTGTCGAGCGCCTTCGCCTCGGCGGCGACGTCGTCCAGAATCGACCGCCGTTCGGCATAACGGC
>JBOFFD010000272.1:0-1717 GCA_051648425.1 Planctomycetia bacterium | reverse complement strand
TGCCCAACATGCCGGCCTGCCACATCTCCATCATCTTCGACGCCCAAGGCCCGAACAACTCCATCACCGCCGGCGAAGCCTCCTCCGCCCTGGCGATGGGCGAAGCCTACCGCGTGATGAAACGCGGCGTTTCCGACGTTTTCTTGGCCGGCGGCTCGGACAGCAAAATCCACCCGTTGTCGTTCGTCCGCCTGTTGCTTCTCAACCGCGCCACCAAGCGCAACGACGACCCGGAACACGCCAGCCGACCGTTCGACGCCGGCCGCGACGGCCTCGTCCCCGGCGAAGGTTCCGGCTTCCTCGTCCTTGAAACGCTCGACCACGCCCAAGCCCGCGGCGCCACCATCCATGGCGAAGTGATCGGCTTCGGCGCGAGCTGCGTCCCCGGCGACGACCGCGCCGCTCTCCGCAAAGGCATGGAGCGGGCGCTGAAGGACGCGGGAATTACGCCCGCCGACCTGGGTCACGTCGTCGCCAACGGCCTCAGTCTGGTCCACGAAGACCATCAGGAAGTGCTGGCGCTGCACGACGTGCTGGGCGACGCCGCCGCGACGGTGCCGGTGGTCGCCTATAAGGGGTACATCGGGCACGTCGCCGCCGGGGCGGGGGCCGTCGAAGCGGTCGCCACCTTGCTGTGCAAACACCACGGGCAGTTGGTGCCGTCGCTCAACTTCGAGAAGTTCGACGCCGATCTGCCCCCGATCCGCCTCTTGACCGAGGCGATCGATTTCCCGAACAAGCCCTGGCTGATGTATTCCCTCAGTCACGCCGGCCAATGCGGCGCGCTGGTGATGCGGCCGTTCAACGACTGAGCGCTTTGAGTCGGTGGATTCGTCGGCGGATCTTAGTCCGGATGGTCTAAGTTTCGTCGCCGGTCGACGCCGCGGCGGTCCGACGAGAAGAGTTCAGACGGCGATCGTCGCCGCTTTCGGCTTCAGGAACAGACTCTCATGAGACGACGCGTCGTAGTCACTGGCATCGGCATGATCGCCCCGCTCGGGTTCAGCCCCGACGAAGTGTGGGAAAACATGAAGCAGGGGAAGAGCGGCGTCGGCCGCATCAGCCTGTTCGACGCCTCCGGCTTCCCCACCCAAATCGCCGGCGAAGTGCGAAACTTCTCGCTGGAAGCCTTCGGCGAGGAGCCGAAGAAGTGGGAATTCGTCGGCCGAAACATCGAGTTCGCCGTCTGCGCCGCCAAACAAGCCGTGGCCGACTCCGGCCTCGACTATCAAAACCACGACCCCGACCGCGTCGGCGTCTACCTGGGCGCCGGCGAAGGTAAGACCGACTTCTTCAACTTCGTCGGTCTTATTCACAAAGCCTTCGACCGCGAGACGGAACAGATCCGCGCCGGCTATTTCATGGCGCAGGGGGTCGCCACCCTCAACGGCTACCGCGAGCTTGAGCAGGAACCGGGCATGTCGTCGAGCCACCTCGCCGAAATGTTCAACGCCCACGGCCCCAACATGAACTGCCTCACCGCCTGCGCCGCCAGCAGCCAGGCCATCGGCGAAGCAACCGAAATCATCCGCAACCACGACGCCGACGTCATGATTTCCGGCGGCACCCACAGCATGTTGCACCCGCTCGGCGTCACCGGCTTCAACCGCCTCACCGCTCTTTCAACCCGCAACGACGACCCCGAAGGCGCCAGCCGGCCGTTCGACAAGACCCGCGACGGCTTCGTCATCGGCGAAGGCGCCGGCATGGTCGTCCT
>JBOFFD010000271.1:0-2153 GCA_051648425.1 Planctomycetia bacterium | reverse complement strand
GCCCCGGTTTGCCGGCGGTCGGTCCCCGGCCGATCGGCTTGCCGTCGAACGTCGTCACCGCGAGCGCCTCAAGGGAAGTGCCGGTCAGAAACAGTTCGTCCATCGAAAAGACGTCGGCCGCCTTGAACGCTTCCAGCCGATACTCGACGCCCAGCTTCTCCGCCAACGTCAAGACGAACGCCCGCGTGCAGCCCGGCAGGATGTGCGACCCTTGCGGCGGCGCATAGATCACGCCGTCCTTCACCGCGAAGGCGCTGGTGTGCGAGCCTTCGGTGACGTACCCCGCGTCGTCGACCAAAATCGCTTCGAAGCAGCCTTGCTCGGCGGCGTACTGCATCGCCAAGCAGTTGCCGAGCAGGTTGGTCGTTTTGATGTCGCGGCGCTTCCACCGCAAATCGGGGTGCGACGCGACGGCGACGCCGGTGGAACGAACTTTGGCGTACGGGTCGCCGCCGAAATCGACGACGTAGATCAGTTCGTTCGGCTTGGCGGGCGTCTTCGGGAATTGGTGGCTGCGGGGCGCCTCGCCGCGGGTGACTTGCAGATAGGTCATACCGTCGGTCACGCCACTGTGTGCGATCGTTTCGAGCATCCGTCGTTCAATGCGGGAAACGTCGGCGGGGATGCGGAGTTCGCCCAGGCTGCGGGTCAGCCGTTTCATGTGCGAATCGACCAGCCAAGCCTTGCCGCCGTAGACGCGCAGCGCTTCATAGACGGCGTCGCCGAAAAAGAAGCCGCGGTCGAGCACCGACACCCTCACTTGGTCGAGCGGGCTTTCGACGCCGTTCCAGTTGGCCAGCGGCACGACGCCGTTCGGCCAGTCGAAGGCGGCCGTCACGGCGCCGTTCCCTTCCACGAGCGACGGAGCCAAAGACGACGAAGCGGAGGCGGTCACGATGCTTTCTTCCTTCCACGGATCGACGCGGCAACGGGCGAACCCGGCGGTCGTTCTATGGGCGGCGGGGGTCGTCGTCGCCGGTGGGGGCGGGCAGGCGGTCGTACGGCTTGCCGTGCCAGCGCTCAGCGTGGTAGGCGATGGTGAGTTTCGCCAGCGGACCGACGTCGGTCCAACCGCGGACCGAGCCGGCCAGGGTGGCGGTCATCAAGATCAACAGGGCGTACCACGGGCCGGGAAAGACGTCGTACCAGTCGTCGGGGTCGGCGGTGGCCAGGCGCCAAAGGGCCAGTTGCAGACTGGAGGCGAGAAACAGCAGCAAGGCGCCGCCGGTGGCCAGCATGACGACCTTCGGACCGAGGCGGTCGTCTTCAACGACGAACCAGAAGACGCCCAAACTGGCGCCGACGTACGCCATGCCGACCGGCAGCAGCACCTGGGTCCAACGCCACGGCAGCCGGCGGTAGAGCAGCAGCAGATGGCATTCCGAAAGCAGGGCGGCCATCGCCAACGGCTGGGCGTAGTGCCAGGCGACGACGAAGGCGTGTTCGTAGGCGTCGGACGGCACCAGCAGCTTGCGCGACGACATCGGCTGCGCGACGTCGAGCACCGCCAGCGACGCGAAGCCCAGAATGAGCAAAAGCGCGACGACGCCGCACCGACCCGCCAACAGGACGAGGTAGAGGGCTTTGCCGGACCGAGTCAACGAAGATGGCCAATCGCCGCGCGTCATGCGATGAGTGTACGCCGCGGATCGACGCCGGCCAACCGACGGGGAATCCGAAAACAGATTGACAACCGCCGTCGGCGAAGCGCATCATTAGTAAAGACGATCCTTCCGGTCCCACGCCTTCCTTCCCCGCCGAGCTCGGAGTTCCCCTCATGCTCAACCGACGCGACGCCATGATCCGCCTGGGAACCGTGGGCGCCGGCGCGTTGGCGCTGCCGGGACTGCTGCAAGCCGAAGCAAGCGCGACCGCCGGTCGCGGCGCCGGCGGCCGCGCGAAAGGCTGCATTCTGCTGTATCTGTGGGGCGGCCCGCCGCAGCAGGACATGTGGGACATGAAACCAAACGCGCCGGCGGGGGTCCGCAGCGCCTTCAAACCGATCGCCACCAATGTGCCCGGCATCGATCTGTGCGAGCACCTGCCCCGGCTCGCCCGTCAAGCCGACCGCTTCTCGCTGCTGCGCTCGCTGACCCACGACAGCAACAACCACGAGCCGAGCGTCTACCGCACCTTGACCGGCCGGGTCAACA
>JBOFFD010000270.1:0-5788 GCA_051648425.1 Planctomycetia bacterium | reverse complement strand
GTCGGAATAGCCGCGCGGATCTTGATACTCGTCTTGCACGATGCACCTCCCGGTGTTGAACCCCGCTCGCCGCGAAGTATTATAGGAAACCGGTCGCGATCGAAAACTTACCGACTTACATCCGTGCCGGCGTAATAGTGTATCATCAAGGCGGCCGCGCGCGGTGAGATCGGCCGCTCGGCCGCGAAAGGCGAATACATGCGTCCACTCTGTTTCTTGGGGATTTTGGTTTTGCTTGGTCCGATGCCGGCCGGCGCGGCGCTCGCCGACGAACTGCGGCCCGTTCGCTTGATTTCTAAGATCGCGAACGTTCAGCCGATGACCGGCGTCGTGCTTTGGAACACCAACCCGGAGGCGGCCGACGCCCCGATCCAGTTGGAGTACTGCTACGTCAAGTACGATGAAATCGTCCGCGACGAAGGCAAGTACGACTGGGAGCCTCTTGAGAAACTATTGAGATCGATCGCGGAACGAAAACATCAAGCGATCCTCCGCTGGCACGACACGTACGTCGGCCAAGCGACGGGCGTGCCGGCGTACATCAAGGCCCTGCCCGACTACCGCGAGACGACGGCGCCGAGCGAGAAGAAGCAGACCGGTTTCCCGGATTGGTCGAACGCCGAGTGGCGGAACTTCGTGCTGGAGTTTTTCACCAAGTTCAGTGAAAAGTACGACCGAGACTCGCGGATCGCCTTCGTTCAAGTCGGTTTCGGCCTGTGGGCCGAGTATCACATCTACGATGGACCGATGAAACTCGGGAAGATTTTTCCTTCCATCGAATACCAAGAGAAATTCGCCAAGCACTTGGCTGTGAAATTCCGTGAAACGCCCTGGATGATCTCGGTCGACGCGGCGGGCGAGCACGCACCCTTCGCCGATAACAAAGGACTGCTGGGTCTGAATTTCGGGCTGTTCGACGATTCGTTCAACCACCGACGGCATAAGCAGGAGAACGAACCGAATTGGGACGCCTTCGGTCGCGACCGCTGGAAGAAATCCCCGGCCGGCGGCGAATTCAGTTTCTTCGAAGCCAAGGATCAGAAGAAAGCGCTCGCGCCGAAGGGACCGTACGGCGTCCCCTTCGCCGAACATGCCGCCAAGTTCCATGTGTCTTTCATCATCGGCGACGACCAGCCCACTTACCAAAAGGCCGACGTCATCCGGCGGGCGGGCCTCTCCTGCGGATATCGGTTCAAGGTGAACCGATTCGACGCATCGCGTTCGGCGAGCGAGGTCGTGGTGGAGAACGTCGGCATCGCGCCGATTTACTATGACGCGTTCCCGGCGGTGAACGGCGTCGTCGCGAAGGACTCGCTCAAAGGCCTGTCGCCGGGCGAATCGAAACTTTTCAAAGTCGGCGCCGGCGGCGAGACGCCCGTTTTGACGATCGAGTCAAATCGATTGGTGGACGGCCAGCGGATCGAGTACGAAGCGGATCTGAACTAGAAGTTCGTGTTTCAGACTTCTAGTCGGTCGGCGCGGCGGTGCGGCGGCCGATGCTGCAATAGGTGAAGCCGGCCTGACTCATTTTCTTCGGTTCGTACAGATTCCGGCCGTCGACCACCATCGGCCGCCGCATCAGCCGTTTCATGAACTCGAAATCGGGCTGGCGGTATTCCTGCCACTCGGTGCAGATCACCAGCGCGTCGGCGCCGTCCAGCGGTTCGTACACCTTCGCGCAGTAGGTCAACTTGTCGCCGTAGAGGCGGCGCACGTTCGGCGTCGCTTCGGGGTCGTGCACCCGCGGCGTCGCGCCCGCCGCCAGCAGTTCGTCGAGCAGTTTCAGCGACGGGGCGTCTCGAATGTCGTCGGTGCGCGGTTTGAAACTCAGACCCCAGACGGCGACGACGGCTTTTCTTAGATCGTCGCCGAGCAGTTCCTTCAGTTTGTGGAACGGCACGTTTTTCTGCGCTTCGTTGACCTCGTCCACCGCCTGCAACATGCGCGGCGGCACGCCGTGCTGCTTGGCGAGGTGGACCATCGCCCGCACGTCCTTCGGGAAGCACGAACCGCCGTAGCCGACGCCGGGATTGAGAAAGTGGAAGCCGATGCGCGTATCGTGGCCGATGCCGATGCGGACGTCGTTGACGTCGGCCGCCAGTCGTTCGCACAAGTTGGCCATCTCGTTAATGAAACTGATCTTCGTCGCCAGCATGGCGTTGGCGACGTATTTCGTCATTTCCGCGCTTTCGGGACTCATCACTAAGAACGGGTTTTCGTCGCCGATGAACGGCGAATGGAGTTCTTTAAGAAGCGCGGCCGACTCGTCGTCGCGCACCCCCACGACCACCCGGTCGGGGTTCATGAAGTCCTCGACCGCGTAGCCTTCCTTCAGAAACTCCGGGTTGCTCGCGGTTCGGTGTCGGACGGCGGCGCCGTCGTTGAGGCGCTTCAGAACGGCGGCGTTCGTGCCGACCGGAACGGTGCTTTTCACCACGACGAGCTTCGGCTCGCGGGCGGCGGCGCGGATCGCGTCGCACACCGCCCACACGGCGTCGAGGTTGGCCCGGCCGTCGTCGTGCTGCGGCGTGCCCACCGCGATGAACACCAGCGGTCCGCGGTCGACCGCTTCGTTAAGATCGGTGGTGAACGTCAGACGACCCTGCGCGATGTTTCGTTTAAGAAGTTCTTCCAGGCCCGGTTCGTAGATGGGGCATTCGCCGCGCCGCAGCCGTTCGACCTTGGCGGCGTCGACGTCGACGCAGGAAACCGTGTTGCCGCTTTCGGCGAAACACGTTCCCGAAACCAAACCGACGTAGCCCGTACCGATCACCGTCAAATGCATCGTGCCAATCCTCGGCGGCGGACGCAGCCTAAGCCGCGTGCTCGCGCCCGTGTGTCAATCGTTGGTCGGCGGGCGGCGCCGGTCTTCCAGCACGTCGCGAAGCGTGACGCTCATCGGGAACGACGGCGTCCAACCGGGAACCTCCGGCCGGCCGACGACCACCGGCGGTTCGTCGGGCCGGACCCGCGATGGATCGACCACCACGTCGATCGGCACGACGGCCGCCGCCAATAGTTCATCCAGTAGGTCCGCCAACGGCCGCGCGACTCCGGAGGCGACGTTGTATACGGCCGGAGGGCCGTCGGCCGGCAGGCGGTTCAGCGCCACGTAGGCGGCGACGACGTCGCGCACGTCGGTGAAATCGCGAGCTACGTCCAGTCGGCCGACCGAAAGCGCGCCGCGTTCGGTCGGGCGCCGTTCCAGTGCTACGATCTGCGACGCGATGCTGGCGATGACGTAGTCGATCGTCTGCCGCGGTCCGACGTGGTTGAACGGTCGGGCGACCACCAAGCGCAGGCCGAGGCGGCGGGCGGCGTCGCGGGCGGCCAGCTCGCCTTCCCATTTCGATCGGGAATAGGCGGAGTTCGGTCGCGGTTCGTCCTGGTCGGATCGGAAGACGTGGCCCACCGTCGGCGGAACGCCGTAGACGTGACCGGTGCTGACGTGCAGAACGGCCGCGGCGGGCGCGTGCCGGACGACCGCTTCCAACAGAATACGCGTGCCGTCGACGTTCACGCGGTTCGCCTCGGCGGGGTCGCGGGCGGCGACGGCGGGAACGGCCACGCCGGCCAAATGATAGACCTCGTCGGGTCGGGCGTCGGCCAACGCGCGCGACACCGCCGCGGCGTCGGCGACGTCGGCGAACACGCCCGTGTAGCGTGGATGCCCGGCGAACGGCGGCTTGCCCTGATCGGCGGTCGGCGGTCGGCCTAAGCCGAACACTTGGCAACCCTCGGCGAGCAGACGCTCCACGAGATGGCCGCCGGCGAAGCCCGACGCCCCGGTGACGAGCGCCCGTTTCGTCGGGCGGTCGGCCGTCGTCATGCCTTCTTCGCCGGTTCGATCAGCTTCTTGAACAGCATGACCGGTTCGCCCAGCGCGGCGCCGGCGGGCAGCTCGTCGCAGGCGCGGTCCCAGGTAGCGGCGGCGGCGTCGAGCCGCAACATGCCGCGGGTCTTTTCCGCCGAGAACGGCAGGAACGGCTCCATCAGTACGGCGAGGGCGCGGGCGGCTTGCAGGCAGACGTAGATCGCTCGGCCGGCGGCCGGCGGGTTCGTCTTGAAGGCCGTCCACGGCTTGGTTTGGTCGAGGTAGCCGTTGCCCGCCTGCGCGAGCGCCATCATCTCGCCGAGCGCCAGTTTGAACTGAAAGGCGTCGAGGTGCGCGGCGACGCGCTCGCGCTGCGTCTTACACGCTTCCAACAGCGAACGGTCGAGGTCGTCGAGCGGGCCCGGTTCTGGTACGGCGCCGCCGAAGTTCTTATGGGTGAACGTGACGATCCGATTGATGAAGTTGCCCAGCTTGGCCAGAAGTTCGGAATCATTGCGCTGGAGGAATTCCTCCGGATTGTACACCGACTTCGCGCCTTCGGGCGCGATCGCCGTCAGATAGTAGCGCAGCGGGTCGGGGTCGCATTCCTGTAGGAAATCCTCGATCCAAACGGCCGTGCCCCGGCTCTTCGAGATCTTTTCCTCTTCGTCCTTGCCGGGGAACTTGATGTTTAAGAACGAGTTGGCGACGACCGCCTGCGGCAGTTGGTACGTGCCCTCGGCGCTGAGCATGGCCGGCCAGATCAAGGCGTGGAAGACGATGTTGTCTTCGCCGATGAAATGGATGATCTTACAGTCCGGGTTCTTCCACCATTTGGTGTAGTCTTCGGGCGGCAGGCCGCGCCGGGCCAGCAGCTCGGCGGTGAACGAAACATAGCCGACGGGGGCGTCGAACCAAACGTATAAGACCTTGCCGGCGGCGTCGGGGTCGTCCAACGGCACCGGCACGCCCCAGGCGATGTCGCGGGTCATCGCGCGTTCCGGCAGGCCGTCCTTGACCTGACCGAGGGCGAAGTTGCGGACGGTCGGCCGCCAGTCGGTCTTCGATTCCAGCCATTGCCGCAGCGTGTCGTCGAAATCGCCCAACCGCAGGAACCAGTGGGTCGTCGGTCGGACTTCGGGGGTCGAACCGGTCAGCACGCTTTTCGGCTGTTTCAAGAGCAGCGGGTCGATGGTCTTGCCACAGTTTTCGCACTGGTCGCCGTTGGCCTTGTCGTAGCCGCAGAGGTAGCACGTGCCGACGACGTAACGGTCGGGCAGGTAGCGCTGGGCGACGGCGTCGTACAACTGGTCGACGGTGCGCTTGGTGAAATAACCCTTGGCTTCGACCGCCTTGAAGAAGTCCTGGCTGAAGGCGGCGTGGCGGTCGTAGAAGTCGGGGTGGTGGGTGCCGCCGTAGACGTCGAACGAAATCCCCAACCCCTCGAACGACGCCTTCTGCGAAGCGTGGTACCGTGCGACGATTTCGGACGGAGCCACGCCCTCTTTGCGGGCGGCCAGTTCGATGGCGGCGCCGTTGTCGTCGCTGCCGCAGATGAACAGGACGTCGTCGCCGCGCGAGCGTCGGTAGCGGACGTAAATGTCGGCGGGAACGTACGCCCCGGCGATGTGGCCGACGTGCAGCCGGCCGTTCGAGTACGGCAGAGCCGCCGTGACCAAGTAGGAACTCATCCGCGCGAACCGCATCCTTTCCGACCGCCGCCGAACCCAAGGGGCGCCCCGCAAAAGGCGGCGCCTGTCCGTCCGACGCATCTTCGGGGTTTCACCGGAGAACGTCAACCGGGAAACGAGGCCGGGCTTGTGGTGTAGGCGTTCCGCCCAATGGTGCTTACTTTAGGTTTTGTCAGAGCGATCAATGGGCCTGAGATGGCGGTTTACAGCCCTTTCAACACCAATTTTGGCTTCAAAACAGCACTTGAAGCCCTACAGACATTCGCCTGTTGGCTAAAGTAAG
>JBOFFD010000269.1:0-4024 GCA_051648425.1 Planctomycetia bacterium | reverse complement strand
GCGTGTATTATCGCGAGGAGCCAGGGCGGGTGGTCGTGTTGGCCGTGTTCCACTCAAGCCGCGACCCGGCCGTCTGGCGGGGGCGGACCTGACGACGGATGCCCGGCGGCCCCTTCAAGTTCGTAAGTTCCAGAAACCCCCGCCGCTGCGGAGCGGGGTCGGTCGGTGGCCGGAGGTGGTCGATGTGGCGGGATTGGGCCTGCGTCTGCGCGTTCTTCGCGGTCGGCGTGCTGATCGGGGTTTGCTTACTGGTGAACCTGCCCGCAACCGTCCCGCTCCCGAAGGCGGTCCTCGTGGCGGCGACCGTGGGGGCATTCGGGGCTTGTCTATTGACCGCCGCCGGCGGGGCGGTGTACCGGCGTCTGTTCGCGAGAGCGCGGCCGGACGCCGAATCAGACGCTCCACCTGATCCAGCCCGCAAGTAGGTTTTCCGGGATTCGTTGATCACCGAGCGGGCCGGGCGGGTGCGCCGGGTCGTTCGGCGGTGGAGAGCCGGAGCCAAAGTTCGCCGTTGGTTCCCTGACATCCCCTTCACCACCGGCGCGGCAGCTTGAAAGCATGTCGGTTCCGGCGGTCACAGGCGGGCGCGGTGATGGAGTTCGAGTGGGACGACGCCAAGGCGGCGGCGGACGAGCGTAAGCACGGGTGTCCTTCGCGGAGGCGGCCACAGCGTTCGCCGACCCGCTGGCCGCCATCTTCTCCGACCCGGACTACTCCGACGACGAGGAGCGGGAGGTTCTGGTCGGGTACTCGGAGCGAGGTCGGCTGCTGGTCGTCCGCTTCACCGAACGGCCGCCGAACCTGCGGATCGTCAGCGCCCGGGCGGCCACGCCGGCCGATCGGCGGCACGCGGACGATCCGAAAGAAGGGTGGGGCGATGGGTGACGAGCCGCGGGACGAATACGAGTTCGACTACTATCAGGCGAAGCCGAACTGGTTCGCGGGCACGGTCCGGAAGGGTGGCCGGTTGGTGGTGCTGGATCCGGAGGTGGCGGCGGTGTCCGGGAGTCGGCAGCCGTGAACGCGGTTCTGCGGGGCTTGCTCCAAACCATGCCCGAACATCCCACCGGCCAGATCGTGGAGCCCGAACAACTGCTGAAGGAAACGCCGGATGTGGGCCGACGAAGTGCTGGAAAAAGTGAGGTCCGTCCGAGAAGCGCAGGCGGCCCGGTTCGGCTTCGATGTGAGGGCGATCGTCGAAGACATGCAACGCCGCGAAGGCGAGGGCGGCCGCCGCGTCGCGCAGCCTCCCGACTCGCCGGTCGCCATCCAATCCACGTCGAATGAGACCCTGCCGCGGACCAACCCGGTCGCAGCTTCGGGCGCTTGAACAGACTTGGGGCCGGGCAATCCGCCGAACGGGCGCGTTCGTTTACAGGAGGGGAAGATGTCGATGGTCGAGCGGGTCAAATGCGTCGAGTGTGACAGAATGATCTTGCCGGAAACGGCCGCGGCGAATGGTGGACTTTGCAAGCCGTGCGCGAACATTCCAGAGGATATGCGGCGAGAACTGAGGGAACATGAGAGCAAAGTAGCGTCGGGTGTATGGTTCGCCCCCTCGTCCGAGGAGCGCGGCTCGGCGAAGCAACCCGTCGAGTTTGGGGATCCGACGACGACCTGGATCCCGAACCCCGAATACTACAAGGACGACGCAGGCCTGTCGGCCCAGGAGGTGATCGACCGGGCTGCGGGCCAACCCGAAGGCGATCTGTTCCTCGTATCCAACCGCGGCGGCCTGCTGAGCCTCGCGTTCAACGCAGCGTTTGGCGTGTGCGAGTATCAGAACGGGGAGACCAACGACCATAAGTACGCCTATTCGCCGGAGAACTTGGCGGAGCAGGTCGGCGCCGACCGGCATCTAGGAAATGCGTGCCGGTGCTGCGGGGTCGGCGTTCACTGGTATCCAAGCCGATTCCATATGCCGCGGCGGAATGCGTTCGCCATCGTCGCGTCGCTAGCGTCCGGTCGCTCGGCTGCCGAAGCAGCCGCCGTGGAGTGGCTGAATTGCGGCGACCTTTCCTACACGGCGCGCGGGAAGGGGTAGGCCGCGGAGGCCGAACCTGACGCCCTGACCGGCCACCAGTTTCGCCGATGTTTTCCAATGCGGGAAGCAGGGTCAGGCAAGCCAAAGTTTCGGCAGGAAGACGACGAGGCCGACGGCGGCCGCCGCAATGCTCGCCAGCAGGACGGCGCCGGCGGCGAGGTCTTTCGCGGCGCCGGCTTCTTTGTGGTGGGTGGGGCAGAAGGCGTCGACGGTTCGTTCGATGGCCGTGTTCAGGCCCTCGGCGGTCCAGACGAGGCCGATCGCCAAGAGTAGGGCGCACCATTCCCAGCGTTCGCACCGGAGGACGGCCGCCGCGGCTAGGACGCCGGCGGCGACGGCCAGGTGCCAGCGCGCGTTGGGTTCGTCGCGGAAGAGTAGGCCGACGCCGATGGCGGCGGCCTTGAAGGCGGCGGCGAAACGGCGCGCTTCGGAACGATTCGGGTCGGCGCGGCGCGGCGATGTCATCGCGACGTCACTTCGGCATCAGCGCCAGCAGTTCCGGGTGCGGGTTGCTCAGCACGTCGGCCATGATGAGCTTGCCGCCGAGCTTTTCGACGGTCTTCTTGCCGGCTTCGATCGCCGCCTGCACGGCGGCGATGTCGCCGCGGACGACGACGGTGATGTAGCCGCCGCCCAGTTTTTCCTTGCCGACGATCTGCACGCTCGACGTCTTCAGCATGACGTCGACGGCGTGCAGGTTGGCGACGAGTCCCTGGGTTTCCAACAAGCCGAGCGCTTTCGGGGTGCTCATGAATCCCTCGCGGGGTGTCAAACTGTCGTAACTTTCGGTCAACGGACTGAAATTGGGGGGCGCCAGGGCCAAGGCCGCCAGCGCGGGGTCGGGATTGGCCAGCACCGAGACGAGCGTCAGCCGGGCGTGCATCGCCTTGGCGGCGGCGGCCGCGATTTCGCCCGCTTCCTGCAGGTCGGCCAGCGGGCCGGCGAACTTCAAGCCGACGTCGAGATTGTCGGCGTTTTCGATCGCCAAGAGGCGGACGTTGGTCGCCTTCAGGCAGCGGTCCGCGACGAGGAACGCCGGCGTCCAATGCCCCAGTTCAACGAACAGCATCGCTTCCGGGCGCGACGGCGCGGCCGGCTTGGGGGCCGGCGGTTCCGGTCGCGGCGGGGGCGGCGGGGGCGGCGGCTTCGCACCCGAAGCGCCGGTCGGTTTCTGCGTCGCCATCGGTTACGACACCCCGCGCTTCTTAAGTTCGGCCACCACCGACTGCACCAGCAGGTCGACGTCGGCCGCGCTCACCCCGGCCTTGCCGACCGGGCAGGCGGTGCGCGGCGACTCGGCGAAGCCCTCGGCGGCGAGCAGGCAGTGCAACTGCTGGCTGACGCCGGTGAGGTCGACCTGCTGCCCGACCGACAACGGCTGTCGGCCGACGCCCATGTCGAAGCCGCGAATCTTCGCCGCCGCCCGAAACCCTTCCGGGAAGTCGGCCGTGAACAGCATGGCGTCGAACAGGTTGATGATCTGATATTGCAGCCGACGGGCGTCGTCGTACTGGCCGGCGGTGGTGAGGTCGTACAGCCGACGGGTCAATTCCGGCACGACGCCCGACGACGCATTGGTGCCGCCGTCGCACCCGACGAACAACATCGGCAAGAGGGCCGAATCCCACCCCGTCAGGAAGTAGAAGTCCGGACGCACCGGGCGGACGACCTGGATCATCCGCATCATGTGCGAGACGTCGCCCGAAGAGTCTTTGATGGCGGCGATGCGCGGGAACTCTTCGGCGAGCCGCTTGACCGTCGGCACGTCGATCGGGCTGGCGAACATCGGAATGTTGTACAGCGTGACGTCGATCGGCGTGTTCGCCGCGATCTCGGCGAAGTAGGCGTACACCGCCCCCGGGCTGAGGCGGTAATAGAAGGGGGAGACGATGGCGACGGCGCGGGCGCCCAGGTCGTAGTAGTGCTCGCAGGCGCGGATGGTCTCGCGGGTGTTGGCCTCGGCGGCGCCGGCCAGGATCG
>JBOFFD010000268.1:0-6772 GCA_051648425.1 Planctomycetia bacterium | reverse complement strand
GCGCAGCGTGATCGGGTGGCTTAAGAAGCTGGAATACTTCTTAAGAACCGATTTCAGACGGTGCGGTTCGCAGAAGTCGTGCGCGTCGTCGCGCAGATGCAGCAGGATGCGAGTGCCGTGTTCGTGCAGTTCGTCGCCGACGGCGGCCGGTTCGACGGTGAACGAACCAGAACCGTCCGATTCCCACCGCCACGTCTGGTCCGACTGCCAACTACGCGAGAAAACCTCCACTTTGTCGGCGAGCATGAAGGCCGAGTAAAAGCCGACGCCGAACTGACCGATGAGGGAAACGTCCTTGCCGTCGGCGGGTTTGCCTTCGTCGCCGGCGGCGGGCTTGGCTTCGTTCGGCTTCAGCGTACGAAGGAACTCCAACGAACCGCTGTGGGCGATGGTGCCCAAATTCTTGACCAGTTCGTCGCGCGTCATGCCGACGCCCGTGTCGCGGACGGCAAGCTGTTTCGGGCCTTCGTACGCTTCGAGGCGGATTTCCAACGGCACGTCGTCGCGCGGGGCGGCCTCGGTCAACGACAGATAGCGCATCTTGTCGAGCGCGTCGGAGGCGTTCGACGCCAACTCGCGTAGCGCGATCTCCTTGCTTTGATACAGCGAGTGAGCCAGCAGGTGCAAGAGCTGCTTGATCTCGGCCTGGAAGGTGAATTCCTGTCGTCCGGCGTCATGGGACGGCGTTGCTTCGGTCGTCGACACTTCGGTTCTCCTTTCCCCTTTCTGTACGGAGCCGTCCAGCCGGCGGCGGCGGTCGGGCGGCGGATTGGCCTTCGCCGCATATTTTACGGATGAAGACCGGTGGTCGTCGTACTAAAACAAGGACGACGAATATACGCCGACCCACTGACGGGAGCCGCCCTTTGACCGCCGATTCCTCCCCCGCCGCCGGCCCGGTGCTCATCGCCGAACGCTTGACGAAAACCTACGCCGGCCCCGCCGGTCCCGTCGCCGTGCTGCGAGACTTGAACCTGACGCTGGCCGCTGGCGAGGCCGTTGCGGTGACCGGACCCAGCGGCTCGGGAAAAAGCTCGCTTTTGCATGTGCTGGGCGCCCTCGACCGCGCCACCGACGGCGTCTACACCCTCGCCGGCCGATGCCCCGCAACGCTTGACGACGCCGAGCTGTCGCGCTTCCGCAACCGCACCATCGGCTTCGTCTTCCAAGACCACCATCTGCTCCCTCAATGCTCGGTGCTGGAAAACGTTTTGATACCAACGCTGCCCGCCGTCGGCGCCGACGCCGCCGCCGAGGCCCGCGCCCGCGAACTGCTCATTGCCGTCGGCCTGGGCGACCGGCTCGACCATCGGCCGGCGCAGCTTTCCGGCGGCGAACGCCAGCGGGTGGCGGTCGCGCGGGCGCTCGTCAACAAACCAACTCTGCTGCTCTGCGACGAGCCGACCGGCAACCTCGACCGAAAGTCGGCCGGCGTGGTCGCCGACCTGCTGCTGGACCTGAACCGTCGAGAGAAAACGCTGCTCGTCGTGGTGACGCACAGCGTCGAACTGGCCGGCCGGTTCCCGCGCCGAGTGGAACTCGTCGACGGCGCGCTAGTCGACGTCGGAGCCTCGGCATGAGTGCGCCCACGACCAGACCCGCGCCCGCCAAGCCGGCGCTCACTTGGCTCGGCTTGCTGGCGAACAGCGTTCGCCACCATGCCGGGACAAATCTGCCGGTGCTGCTGGGGGCGGCGGTTGGTGCCGCCGTCTTGACCGGCGCCCTGTTGGTGGGCGATTCGATGCGCGGCAGTCTGCGCGCGATGACGTTGGAACGACTCGGCGGCATCGACCAAGCGCTCGTGGGGACGCGGTTCTTCCGTCGCGATCTGGCGGACCGTTTCAGTAAGTCGCCACGTTACTTCGATAAGTACGACGCCGCCGCCGCGGTGTTGTTTCTGCGGGCGTCGGTGACCGGACCGAAGAGTCGGCTGGCGGTCGACGTGAACATCGTCGGCGCCGGCCCGGAGTTCTGGAAGCTGTTTCCACCGCCGACGGCTGCCGATGGCTCCGCGCCGCTGGATGCAGACCTTTCGAGCAGAGTGGTCGTCAACGCGGAACTAGCCCGCGAACTGGGTGCGACGGCGGGCGACCGCTTGGTCGTCCGTCTGGAAAAAGCCTCGGCCGTGCCGAAGGATGGGTTGCTGGGCGACCGTTCCGACGTGCTGCGGTCGCTGCCGGTCGACGTCGAGACGGTCATCGCCGTTCGCGGCCCGGGCCGGTTCGATCTGGCGACTACGCAGCGGCTGCCGCGAACCCTCTATCTACCGTTCGACGTACTGGCGAAGGCGATCGAACAGCCCGGACGAGCCAATGCGTTATTCCTGAGCGCGGCTGGCCCGGCCGACCCCAGTGCGAGCGTGCTGCCGACCGCCGACGACGCCGACGGCCTGCTGCGACAGGCGATCACCCTGGACGACTACGGGCTTTCCGTCCGAACGAGCGACGCCTTCGGCTACCTGTCGATCGAAAGTCAGCGGCAAATACTGGAACCGGCCGTGGTCGACGCCGTCACGGTGGTCGCGAGCGAAGAAGGCGTTGCGATCCAACCGATTCTGACCTACCTGGCGAACAGCATCGCCGTCGGCGGCAGGAAGATTCCGTATTCGGTCGTGACGGCGCTCGCACCGGTCGTCAAGCCGCCGCTCGGTCCGTTGCCGTTGGTGGACGCCGATGGCGCGCCCAACGGAAAACCGCTCGATCAACTGTCGCCCGGAGCGCTGGTGCTGAACCAATGGGCGGCCGACCAGTTGCAGGCGGCGCCCGGCGCGAAGGTGTCGCTGGAGTACTTCGTCGTCGACGGCGCCGGCGGCTTGAAGACCGCTTCGCATGATTTCGACCTGGCCGGCGTCGTCGCCATGACCGGCTTGGCGGTCGATCGCGACTTCGCCCCCCCCTACCCCGGCATCACCGACGCCGAGGATTTCGGCGACTGGAAGCCGCCGTTCGACGTCGATCTGGACAAAGTCCGCAAGGTCGACGAAGACTACTGGGACGAGTACCGCACCGCACCGAAGGCGTTTCTGAACCTGGCCGACGCCCAAACGCTGTTCGCCTCCCGGCACGGCAACCGAACGAGCATGCGCTTGGCACCGCCGATCGGTCGCACGCCCGCCGAGTTCGCGCCGCGACTGACACTGTCGGTGCGCGACCACCTGTCCCCGATGGAACTCGGCTTCGTCTTTCAAGACGTGAAGAAACTCGACCTGGAAGCCAGCGCCGGCAGCACGCCGTTCGGCGTTTTATTTCTGTCGTTCAGCTTCTTCCTCATCGCGGCGGCGGCCTTGTTGGTCGGCTTGTTGTTTCGGCTCAACACCGAACGGCGGGCGTCGCAGATCGGCCTAATGCTGGCGGTGGGATTTTCGCCGAAAGCGGTCCGTCGGCTGTTGGTCGCCGAGGGAGCACTGGTGGCGGGCGTCGGTGCGGCGCTGGGTCTGGTCGGCGCGGTGTACTACGCCCAGGCGATGATTTGGGGGTTGGCGACTTGGTGGCGCGCCGCGGTGAGTACGCCGTTCATCGAGTACCACGCGGCGCCGGTCAGCTTCGTCGTCGGATGGTCGGCGTCGACGGCGGTCGCCATTGGCGCCATCATTTGGTCGGTGCGACGTATCGTCGAAGTCCCGACGCCGATTCTGTTGGCGGGCGGCTTCACAGCGTCGGAGAAGGACGGCCCGCGGCGCAAGCGAGTCGACGTCGTAACGGCGGCGGTTGGTCTCGGCGGCGGCGCGGCGACGGCTTTGTTCGCGCCGCCCGGCCAGCCGGCCGCCTTTTTCGCCGCCGGTGGGTTGCTTCTCGTCGGCTCGCTCGCCTTGTTGGCCGTCTGGCTTCGCCGACCGGCCGGCCGATTGCTGCGCGGCCGCGGCTTGCCCGCACTGCTGCGACTGGGCGCCCGCAACGGCGCGCGGCACCCCACCCGCAGCGTGCTCACCGCCGGCCTCATCGCCGCGGCGTCGTTCGTCGTGGCGGCGGTCGGCGCCATGCGGCACGGCGAAGCCGACGGCCCGCCGCGCAAGGATTCGGGCGACGGCGGCTTCGCGCTGGTCGCCACGTCGTCCAGTCCGCTGTATCGCAGTCTGGGCGACGCCGACGGCCGATTCGATCTGTCGGTTTCCAACGACGCCGACGCCCTGCTGGCGAAGTCGACCGTCTTCGCCTTCCGCGAACGCAGCGGCGACGACGCCAGTTGTCTCAACGTCTATCAGCCGCGGAACCCGACCTTGCTGGCGGCGACCGACGCCTTTATCGACCGCGGCGGTTTCGCCTTCGCGACGGTCGCCGCACCGGTCGACCCGGCGACGGCCGACGCCGTGAAACAAAACCCCTGGGCGCTGTTGCGACAGACCTACTCCGATGGCGCCGTGCCGGTGTTCGGCGACGCCAACACTTTGCAATGGATTCTGAAACTGGGGGTGGGTCAGGATCTCACCGTCACCGACGGCCACGGCAAACCGCTGAAGTTGCGGATCGTCGGCGCGCTCGCGGGCAGCATCTTTCAGGGCGAATTGATCCTGGCGGAGTCAGCGTTCGTCGACCATTTCCCCGACGTTTCCGGCAGCCGGTTCTTCGTGATCGAAACGCCAACCGACGTTGAGAGCACGGACCGCCTCGCCGGTTTGCTGGAGAAGGATTTGGGCGACTACGGTTTCGACGCCACCACGTCGCGCGAACGGCTCGCCGCGTTCAAGGCGGTGGAGAACACCTACATGGCGACGTTTCAGACGCTCGGCGGCCTGGGCCTGCTGTTGGGAACGATGGGTCTGGGGACGGTGCTGCTGCGGAACGTGTTGGAGCGGCGCGGCGAACTGGCCCTGTTGCGGGCGGTGGGCTACCGGGCGTCGGACCTCGGGTGGCTGGTGTTCGCCGAGAACGCTTTCCTGCTCGTGGCGGGGCTGGCGATCGGGGTGGGCAGCGCGGTGGTGGCGGTGCTGCCGGCGTTGCGGCAGGTGCAAGACCCCGCCGCGTTGCTGCCGCTGGCAGGCATTCTGGCGGCGGTGCTGGCCGCCGGCTTTTTGAGCGGGGCTTGGGCGGTGCGGCTGGCACTGCGGACGCCTCTCGTGGCCGCGTTGCGTTCCGAATAGACGCCGGCGGAGGTTCGCTTTGTCCACCGACCCGAAGATTCGGCATCGTCGCAATCTGCTGCTGACGGCGGCGCTGTTGTTCGGTCCGGCGCTGCTGTACAGTCTTTACCTGCTGTACGACGAGCTTCGGCCGATCGACGCATGGCCCGTCGAACGGTTGCCGACGGTGTCAGCCGATTGGCAGGAGCCGGAGTCGCCCGCCGGCTCGTTCGCGCACTGGCGGCTAGACGGCGCCGGCGCCCTGTTGGGGGCGACGGAACACCGCCGGCACTTGCACTCGGCCTGCAACGCCTGGCTCGTTTCCACGAAAAAGTACGCCGCCCCGACGACGGTGTCGACGACCGGCCGTTTTCTGGTCGGCCGGTACCTCGGCTGTTACCTCTGCTTCGACCCGGACACGAAAACCGGCTACTGGATGGGCACCGGCCACCATCGCGGCGAAGACCCGTTTTACGCTTACATCAAGGTGGTGCGACGCGGCGAATGGACCGAACTGGCCCACGCGCCGCTGCCGTTGGCCCCCGGCCGACCGTACCGACTGACGTTCGGCGTCGACGCCGCCGGCGGGCTGTCAATCACGTGCGATGGCAAGACCATTGTCGCCGCCCGCGATTCGTCATTCCAAACTGGGATGGTGCAACTCCGCTTGCACAACACCGACGCCGTACTGGCCGACCTTCGCGTCATGGAAGGCGGGAAATGATCGACGCCGCTTCTTAAGAATCGTTGCTTCGACGACAAACCCGCAAAAACGACCAAAGGGAATGGACATGGACGCAACGTCACGTCGGCGATTCTTGAGGACGGCGGCGGTCGGCGTCGCGGCGGCGGCTTGCCCGGCGACCGCGATCGAACCGCTGAAGCGAGCGACCAAGACGCCACTGCGCCTGGGACTGGCGGCGTATTCGCTCCGCGAATCGCTGCTGGCCAAACCGGGCAAGCCGGCGACGATGGACCTCGCGGGCTTCGTCGACTACGCCGCCGGTGTCGGTTTCGACGCCGTCGAACTCACTTCGTACTATTTTCCGAACCCGGTCGCCGACGAATACCTCGCTACATTGAAGCGCCGTTGCCACCTCGCCGGACTCGACGTCTCCGGCGGGGCGATCCGCAACGACTTCTGCCTGCCGCCGGGCAAAAAACGCGACGAAACGATCGCCGAGACGAAGAAATGGGTCGAATGGTACGCCAAGCTGGGCGCCCCGACGATCCGCGTGTTCGCCGGCAACGTCGCGGCGAAGGACACCGAAGAGGCGAGTTTGAAACGGTGCATCGAAGGGTTGCAGGAAACCTGCGACTACGCGGGTAAGTTCGGCCTGATCTTAGGATTGGAAAACCACGGCGGCATCACCGCCCGCGCCGAAACGATGCTGAAGATCGTCAAAGGGGTCGACTCGCCGTGGCTGGGCGTCAACCTCGACTCCGGCAACTTCCGCGACGGACCGGACCCGTACGCCGAACTGGAAATGATCGCCCCGTACGCGGTGAACGCACAGGTGAAGGTGGCGGTCAGTCGGAATAAGACGGACAAGAAGGAACCCACCGACCTGCGACGAGTGGTCGACATTCTGCGGAAGGCCGACTACGCCGGCTACGTGGTGCTGGAGTACGAAGAGCCGGAGGATCCATTCAAGGAGATCCCGCGCTACGCCGGCGAACTGCGAGCGATTCTGAATGAATCGCCGCGAAGCTAAG
>JBOFFD010000267.1:0-2096 GCA_051648425.1 Planctomycetia bacterium | reverse complement strand
CAGGGCGACGAACCGGAGCTGTCGCCGACGGCCGTCTTGCGCGTCGCGGAAGTTCTTCTGGACGACGCGACGGCCGACATGTCCACGCTGGTGGTGGCCATGCCCGTCGGGACCGAAGCGCTGAAGTCCGACCCGAACGCGGTGAAGGCGGTGATCGACGCCCGCGGCCGGGCGATCTATTTCTCGCGGGCGCCGGTCCCGTTCGATCGAGTCGCACCGCCCGCAGGGCAGCCGCTCTGGCATCACCACTTGGGCGTCTACGCCTATCGCACGAAGTTTCTGCAAGAGTTCGCGGCGATGCCGACGTCGGCGCTGGAAGAGCGGGAAAGCCTGGAACAGTTGCGGGCGCTGGAAGCGGGCCGAACGATCCGGGTGGGCGTGGTCCCCGCCGGCTGGGCCGGCAAGGGGATCGACGCCCCGGCCGACTACGCCGCGTTCGTTGAACGCCGCCGCGCCGACCAAGCCCCGCGCCGCGCCGGCTGACACCAAGAAGACTGTCAAGAAACGCCGCAAGGCGTCGCCCGAAGCCGGGGCGGCGCCTTGCGGCGAGTGGAAGAGTACTTTGGTCGACCGGGTGTTACTGCCGAGCGGTCAGCGCGGGGGCCGGACCGGTGAAGGTTTCACGCAGCGGAATCGAGAAGTCGCGGAGGACCGGCTTCGTCACCCAGCCGACGACGTCGACGTTTTGCAGTCGGCAGTCGGACGGGTGCTTGGTCGGGTGGACGCCGAAGGCGATCGACAGCGTCGTCCAGCCGCGAAGGCCGCCCCGGCCGCCGGCGACTTCGAAGCCCAAGGTCGTGCGACCCCAGGTGAAGTTGCTGAAGCTGCCGGCGCTCCACTGCGAATCGTGGAAGTCGTAGTCGTTCCACGTGCCGACGGCGCCGAGCTGCCAGCCGGGGTAGATGAACTTGCCGACGCGGATCTGGCCGTCGAAGAACGGGTTTTCCAGTCGGCGGGGGATGACGCCGAAGACCGGGTCGGTGGCGGGACCGATGACGTCTTCACCGACGCCCCAACTGAAGGCCGAGTCGAACGTCAGGTTGCCCAAGACCGGGAAGATCGTCAGGGCGCCGAACGTGACGCCGACCTTGCTGAAGTCGTTGTCGACCTGGTAGTCCCACAAGGCGCCGCCCTTGAGATAGGCGGTCTTGTAGCGGGTGCCGGCGTAGAGGTCGAACGAGGCGCCGCCGGTCGGATCGAGGTATTCGGTGTTGCCGACGATCGAGGCGACGCCGCGGGCGCCGACGATGAGGCACGGCGACTGGTACGGCAGAATCGTGGCGCCGGCGTACCCGAGCTGTTGGTGCTCGGCCAGCATGACGCCGAAGTCGGCGCTGCGGACCAGGATGTACGAGGTATCCAACCGAAGGCCGAGCGTGGCGGCGTCCGGGCGGGGGTTGTGGCCGACGTTGCCGGCGCCGGCGAAGCCGGTCCCGTTGACGGGCGTCGGCAGGTTCATCCGATCGGTGCCGGACGCATCGGAGGTGAGCTGCGAGTGGTCGACGAACGGCGGCAGTTGCGGCTGCTGCGACGGCAGGACGTTGCCCGCCAGTCCCTGCGCCTGCTGCTTGTAATAGTTGTGCAGACCGGCCGTTCTAAGGATCGATCCTTCGACGACTTGTCGGTTGCCGGCGTCGGCGTACGGGTCGCCGGCGTAGTCGCCCGCGGGTTGTTGGTAGTCGGCGGGGTCGACCGCCGCGTAATCGCCGGCCGAGGCGTAGCCGGGAGCGCCTTGCGCGTCGGCGCGCCGAGCGAGCGTCGGTCCTTCGAACGCCGGCCCCATCCCCGCGCCGCAGGCCGCGGCGAGCAGCAGGAGCTTTGGCGACAGCTTGATCATCGGTAAGTTCTCCATTGTTACGCCCGGAGTCGCTTGCACGCGGCGCAACCGTTGTCAGACTCCGCTGGCTTCAGGTCGGAGTCGGTCCGGGACCGGGGCGCCCGCCGCCGCCGGTTCGCTTCCCGCGAGGGAAACGACCGGCCGCCGCTCGATTGGCGTCCACGGAGAAGCCGTGCATTTCCTATTTCGGAAAAACCGGGGTCTCGCATTGCAGGCAATTTTCCACTTCCGCGAATTCTGGCGAACTTGGCGGAAAAGA
>JBOFFD010000266.1:0-1788 GCA_051648425.1 Planctomycetia bacterium | reverse complement strand
CCCGCGTGGTGTCGGTCGAAATCGACCCCGGCTTCTACAACCTGGCGGCCCACGAAACCCGCAAGCTCATCAACGTTCGGCTGCTGCACGGCGACGTTTTGGCCGGTAAGAACCGCATCAATCCGCTGGTGGTCGCCGCGGTGCGCGACGCGCTCCGCGAGACCAACGCCGACCACTTCCACTTGGCCGCCAACTTGCCGTACGACGTCTCGGCGTCGGTCATCGGCAACCTGCTGCTCGACCGCTCGCTGCCGCTGGCCGACTTGACGGTGACGATCCAGCAGGAGATGGGCCAGCGGATCGTGTCGCCGCCGGGCAGCCGGGATTACGGCCCGCTGTCGGTGCTGGTGCAGATGTACTGCCAGGCCGAATGGGTGCGCACGCTGCCGGCGTCGGCCTTCTGGCCCCGGCCGCAAGTGACCTCGGCGATTCTGCATATCGTCGTCGACCGCGAAAAACGCGACGCCGTCCCCGGCCTTGTTGAGTTCTACGCCTTCGTGCGAGCGCTCTTCATGCACCGGCGGAAGATGCTGCGGGCGGCGGTGGCGGCCATTCCGGGATACAAGAAACTCAAGCCGAAGCTGGCGGACCTGTTGACCGAAGCGGGCCTGAAAGCCGAGGACCGCGCCGAGGAATTGACGCCGGCGCAGCTCTTCGCGCTGTACACGGTGATTCGGCGGGAAGCCGGCGACGCGCCGCCGGAAATCACCGACGACGAAGAACCCGCCGGGGACGACGACGCCGAACCGGCGACCGACGAACCGGCCGGCGACTAGACGCCGCCCGCCGCCCGCCGTATTCCGAGGACGTTCGTCGTCCACGGTCGGCCGGGTAGCGGTCGTCGATCGGGCGGCGCGTCGAGGCGACCGTCATGCCCCCCCAAGAACCGCTGCTCAATAAAGACGTCGACTTCGCCAAGGAGTTCGTCCGCGCCGACGGCCGACCGGTCTTCCGCTCGCGGCCCGTCTCGCTCACCCGCCGCTTCACGGCGAAGGCCCCCGGCAGCGTGCTCATCGCCTGCGGCGCCACCCGCGTTCTGTGTACCGCCGCCGTCCAACCGGAGGTGCCGCCGTTCCTCGTCGGCAAGGGCAAAGGCTGGCTGACCGCCGAGTACAACATGCTGCCGGGGTCGACCGCGCCGCGCAAGCCGCGCGACCGCGCCGGCAAGGTCGACGGCCGGGGCGTTGAAATCCAACGGTTGATCGGTCGCAGCCTGCGCAACGTCCTGCGTTTAAGCGCTCTCGGTGAGAACACCATTTTCGTCGACTGCGACGTCCTCGACGCCGACGGCGGCACCCGCACCGCCGCCGTCACCGGCGCGTTCGTCGCCGTCGTCGACGCGCTGCTGGCGTCGCCGCTGGCCGACCGGTTGAAGGAAGTGGTCGTCGACAGCGTGGCGGCCGTTTCGGTGGGAATCGTCGACCGCGTGCCGCGCGTCGATCTCGACTACTCCGAAGACAGCCGGGCCGAAGTCGACATGAACCTGGTGATGACCGGCCGAGGCAAGTTCATCGAAATCCAGGGGACCGGCGAAACCGCCCCGTTCGACGGCGACGAACTGCACGCGATGCTGGAACTGGGGCGTCGCGGCGTCCGCGACTTGACGATGACGCAACGGCTGGCGCTGGGGGCCGACTGGCCGTTCCCCTGGACCGAAGCCGAAATGGGGGTCGCCGCGGGAACGTAGCCTTCCGTCTAGCAGCAGCCAGGGACGTCTTCGTTGGCCGCCGCTTTCCTCAGCGGCGCGTCCGAACTTCACAGGTTGGTCGACAAAAAAAGAACAAGACG
>JBOFFD010000265.1:0-5856 GCA_051648425.1 Planctomycetia bacterium | reverse complement strand
ACGGTCCTTCCGACGAGCGAACGGACGCCGCGGTTGAACCGCCGGTGCAGATGCTATGGATCGGCGGGCCGTTGTCGCGCGTGGAGCGGTTGTCGGCGGCGTCGTTCGTCGCCAGCGGCCACGTCGTCCACCTGTACGCCTATGAACCGCCGCCCGACCTGCCGGCCGGCGTGGTTCTGCGCGACGCCCGCGAAATCCTGCCGGTCGACCGCGTCTTTTCCTACGGCGCCTCGGCCGGGCCGGGCGGCGGCAGCGTGGCGGCCTTCTCGAACGTCTTCCGCTATCGGCTGCTGGAACTTCGCGGCGGCTGGTGGAGCGACGCCGACGTCGTCTGCCTGCGGAAACTGCCCGACCGCCCGTACTTCTTCGCCATGGAACGCGACCCCGGCGGCGCCCCGAAGGCCGCCAGTTGTTTGATGCGCACCCCCGCCGGCAGCCCGTTCGCGGCCGACTGCTTCGCGGCGGCGGTGTCGGCCGACCCGCATACGCTGCGCTGGGGGCAGATCGGCCCCGACCTCGTCGCCGAGATGATCGACCGCCACCTTCTGCACGACGCCCTGGTGCCGCCGGTCATGGTCTGCCCGGTCGACTGGTGGTCGTGGCGGCTGCTGTTCGCACCGGGCGAGACCCTGCCGTCGGTGACGTGGGCGGTGCATTGCTGGAACGAGCAGTGGCGCCGGCACGGGGTCGACAAGAACATCGTGCCGACGGCCGACACGATCTACGGCCGACTGCTGCGCCGCTTCCGCGTCGACCAAGAGCCGGCCGCCGCCAGTATCGACTTCGACGCCCCGCCGCCGGTCGCCGCACCCGCTTCGTCCGTTGTCGAAGCGCTCAACCCCTGCCCGCGCTGCGGCCGGCCGGAGGGCGTGGTGTGGGTCCACGGCCACGGCCAATGCGGCTTCTGCGGCCAAGTGGTCGACGACTGCTGCCAAGGCGATTCGCTGGGGTGAACCCCGGCCGATCGGCCTAAGACGGCGCGTTCTCGGCGACCGCCGGCGGGTCCGCGGGACGCCGACGCAGCCAGACGTTCACCACCGGCCAGACCGCCAACGGAATGACCGCGCTCACCACCAACCCGACGACCGGTTGATCCAAATACGCCCGACCCAGGAAGCTGAACGCGAACCCCATCGCCAAGCTGCCGCAGGCCAACGCGGCGACGAACGGCCCCAGGTTCATCCGCGCCATGCCGGCCAGGCAGCACAGCGCCTCCGGCAGCAACGGCATCCACCGCGACAGCGCCACCGCCCAGAGGCCGTACTTGGCGAAGAACCGCCGCAGTTTTTCGAGGTTGGCGTCGCCGACGAGGAAGTCCAGCCCCCGTCGGCCCAATAGCCGACAGCCGCCGTAGGCGACAAGCCCGGCCAGCGTCGAACCCAGGCCGCCCAACAGCCCACCGACCAACGGACCGTAGATCATGCCCAGCCCGGCCGTCACCGCCGTCGACGGCACCGGCAGCACCAGGTCGGCGACGATGAGGCCCACCCCCACCAGCCACGCCCAGCCGCCGAACGACTGCAACCGCCGCAATCCTTCCTCGCCGCCGAAGTACGCGTCGATTTCGTCGTCGAAGATCAACACCGGCGTCAACATCAGCGCGACCAGCGCCAGCACCACCAGAAACAACCGCATGATGCACACTCTCGCTACGACCGGTCGTCTTAGACGCGAAGCGACGCGCCGTCGGAAGTGTACACCGCGCCGGCGGGCCGTCTTAGAAAATCGCGTTGAGAGGAAGCCTACGGGCCGGAATGGGTTCGGAAAAGGTCAGCCGATCAGCGCCAAGTCGAACACTCGACCGTACAGCCGCAGCATTTCGTCGCGGAAAGCCCGCCATTCCGGCCGCGACAACGCCGGGTCGGCGGCGACTAGCGCGGCGGCATCGCGGCGGGCGGTTTCGAGCAGCTCGGCGTCGCGCACCAAGTCCCCCACCCGCAACGGCGAGCCGCCCGACTGTCGTTCCCCCACCACCTCGCCGATGCCGCGAATCTTCGCGTCCAGCTCCGCCACCACGAAACCGTCGTTGGTGGCGGCGAGCTGATCGAGCCGTTCCCGCGTCGCCGGGTCGTTGGAAGCGTCGACCAACAGACAGACGCCGCGTTTGGAACCCCGGCCGACCCGCCCCCGCAACTGGTGAAGCTGCGACAGCCCGAACCGCTCGGCGTTTTCGACTACCAGCAGCGTCAAACCGGGAATGTCGACCCCTACTTCCACCACCACCGTCGCCACCACCGCCGCCAACTCGCCACCCGTCAGCCGGTTCAGCACCCTTTCCTTTTCGTCTTCGTCCATTCGCCCGTGGACGACCCCCACCGCGACCCCCGCCAACGGCCCGGCCGTCAGCTCGGCGTGCAGGTCGACCACCGACTGCAGTTTTACTTTTTCCTTCGAGTCGTCGAACGGTTCGTCGGTGGGCGCCGGTTCGTCGACAGTGGACGCCGTCGGGTCGGGGGCGTCGAACAGCGGCAGCGGCGCGTCGGTTTCGGGTCCGTCGAGATCGGCGATGCGCGGGCAGACGACCAACCCCTGCCCACCCTCGGCAAGGTGTTTCGCCATGTACTCGTAAACTTCCGCCCGCCGTTCGGCCGGCACCACGCGGGTTCGGGTCTCCTGCCGGCCTTCGGGCCGTTGGTCCAGAATGGAAACGTCCAGGTCGCCGAACCAGGTCATGGCCAGGGTGCGCGGAATCGGCGTGGCGGTCATCACCAAGTGGTGCGGCGTCGCGTCGAGTTTCTGGAACACCGCCCGCTGTCGCACGCCGAACTTGTGCTGTTCGTCGACGACCACCAACCCCAGCTTGGCGAAGCCGACGTCTTTCTGCACCAAGGCGTGCGTGCCGACGACCACGTCGATTTCCCCCTCGGCCAGCCGCCGCAGCAGGTCGCGTCGCACCGTCGGAGCGAGCGCCCCCGTCAGCAGCGCTCGCCGAACCCGGCTGCCCGCCAGCGACGCCTCCAGGTTCTGGAAGTGCTGACGAGCCAGCACTTCGGTGGGCGCCATCATGGCGGCCTGCGCCCCGGCCGCCACCACCGCCAGCATGGCGTACAGCGCCACCGCCGTCTTCCCGGTTCCCACATCGCCTTGCAGCAACCGGTACATCGGCGTCGGCCGCGACAAATCCAGGCGGATTTCCTCGACGACGCGGTCTTGAGCTTCGGTGAACGCGAACGGAAACAGCCGGCGGATGCGGGCGTCGACGTCCGGCCGGATTGGCACCGCCAGCGCGGCGGCGCGACGCTGCCCCGCCCGCTTCATCGCCACCGCCGCCTGCAACAGTAAAAACTCTTCGTAGGCGAGCCGTTGCAGGGCTTGCAGCAGTTCGCGTCGGTCGGTGGGGAAATGAAGCCGCCGCAAGGCCGACGGCGCGTCGACCAACCCGCGCGGCCGGCGGAACTCCTCCGGCAGCCGTTCCGGCCATTGGTCGGCGTACTTCGCCAACGCTTGACGCACCAGCCCGCGCACCGCTTCCAGTGGCAGGCCGTCGGTGAGCGGGTAGACCGGCAGCAGCGTGGCGGCGACGGCCGACGCCAAGTTCGCCCGCGCATCGTCGTCGACGGCTTCGATCTTCGGTTGGTCCATTCGCCGCCGGCCGCGGCTGGCGCGAACCTTGCCGGTCAGTTCGTACGTCGCCCCAAGCCGCAGCCGATCGCCGACGTCGGGCCGACGGAACCACTCGACGGTGAGGATGTCGCGGCCGTCCATGAACGCCGCCCGCACGACGGGCACGCCCGCCTTCGTAAAGTACGACGACGCCTTTTCAAGCTGCACCCGCACCCGCACCAGTTTGCCGTCGACGGCGTCGGCCACCCGCACGGTCGACCGCAGGTCGTGATAGTCGCGCGGCACGAAAAGCAGCAGATCGGCGACGCTGGCGGCCCCCAACCGAGCCAGTTGCGCCGCCCGCACCTTGCCGACGCCGTGCATCGACCCCACCGGCGCGGCCAGCCCCTCGCCGACCGAAGGCGGAACCGGCCCGGCGGCGGGCGTCGCGGAAGCGGGGGAGGGTTCGCGGCCGGCCACGCTATTCTCTTTCAGGAAACGACGGCGAACGGAGGACGACGTTTCCTTCCGACGCCGGTACACTAAACGACCAACCTCGATTCGGTCGGTCCCCACCGTCCGATATACGATAAGGACGTACACGATGGACAATCGTTCCGCCGCGGCGGTCGTCGTTTCGCTGCAAGTCGGCTCGCCCAAAACCTACGGTACGCCCGACGCCCCCGACCCGATGGACCGCGAATGGACGACCGCGTTCTTCAAAGAGCCGGCCGACGGTCCGGTGTCGTTCGGTCGCCTGGGCGGCGCGGGTGACGTGCCGGCCGATCAGGTCAATCACGGCGGCGTCGACAAGGCGGTGCTGGCCTACTCGGCCGACCACTACCCCGCTTGGAAGACCGAGCAGCCCGACCTGCCCTGGCCGTTCGGCGCCTTCGGTGAAACGCTGACGGTGCGCGGGGTCGACGAACGGACGGTCTGCCTGGGCGACCGTTGGCTGGCGGGGAACGTGCTGGTGGAAGTGTCGCAGCCGCGGCAGCCGTGCTGGAAGCTGGCCCGCCGCTGGCGCCGCAAAGACCTGCCGGCGTGGGTGGTCGACAACGGCCGGTCGGGCTGGTACTTCCGCGTCCTCACCGACGGTTCGCTGTCGGCCGGAGCCGCTCTGCAGTTGGTCGCCCGCCCGCAACCGGATTGGACGGTGGCCGCCGCCAACGACGTGATGTACCGCCGCCGCCTCGATGAAGACGCCGCCCGCGCCCTGGCCGCCGTCCCCCCGCTGGCCGAAAGCTGGAAAACGGAACTTCTTACCCGCGCCAACCGCCTCGCCGGCTCGCCGTTGTGATTTGTTTCCGTCGACGCCGAGTCAGTGAGTTCTCAGCCCTGAAAGGGCGGCCTTCTTACAGCCCAGGGCAACGCCCTGGGAACCACGAATCACACCCAAATGCGAAGCCCTGAAAGGGCGTAACAACGGTCGGAATCGCCGCGGCAACCATAGTCCGCTACAACTTCGTTGCACGATAGTCGCGCCCTTACAGGGCTTTATAAACAACAATCGTCTTAAACCCAGGGCGTTGCCCAGGGCTGTAAGAAGACCGCCCTTTCAGGGCTGAAGATGAATCGAAACAGCAGCGTCGGCGATTGATGGATTGGTTTCAACCAACATCATTCGATCTTGCCGTATCCCACGAGTGCGTCGGCGTCTTTCGCCATCTCACCAAGCCGCTTACGCCCCCGGCGACCAGCCTTTTCGCGGGTGCGGGTGCAGTATCGGCGGGGCGTCGCCTTGCAGGCGCTCCACCTCGCGGCGCAGCGTGTCGACGGCGGCGGCGTCGGCGGCGAACTCGAACGTGATTTCGCTCGTCACCCGGCCGCCCGGCGGAATTTGCACCACCCGGCCCTGCGTCCGCTCGAACGTTTTGAGGTTCGGCAGGTTGAGGGCGGGCTCAAGTCCGCAGACGTAGCCGTCGCTGACAGCCCCCGGACACTTCCACAGGGTGAACCACGGCAGTTGCGTCTTTGAAAAACGCAGCGCGCAGGCGCGGTCGCCGGCGGGGTTGGCGAGCACGGCCAGCGTCTTACCGTGTTCGTCGGCCTTCAGATCGAAGAAATACGCCTCTTCCGTGACGCCGGAGGTCGGACCGGCGTGGACGGACCACCGCTCCACGCCCGCCGCCGAGGCCGGGTCGCGCGGGGCGATTTCCGCCGCCGGCGCCCACGTGACCGCCCCCGCCCCTAAGAGCGGCGGCCCGAAGTTGCAGTGGTACAGCAGTTCCACTTCCGCCGGCCGGCTGTTGTTGTTGGTGATCGCGTCGCGCAGCGTGAACCGGTTCGAGCCGGGCGTCGTGGAGTAGGTGG
>JBOFFD010000264.1:0-10047 GCA_051648425.1 Planctomycetia bacterium | reverse complement strand
GAAGGGGGGGGAGCCGCCGAAGTCGTCAAACTCAGCGAGTTCGTCGAAAATTTCCGAACCGACGACCAAGCCGCCGCCGAAAGCGAAGCCGCCGGAACCGCCGGCGCCGTCGAAACCGACCGCGGCCGTCGTGACGTCCCGCGGCCCGAAGTTTTCGGGGCCGCCAAGGGCGCCGGCGCCGCCGGCCCCGCCGACCGCCCGGTTGCCGGCGAGGGTGGATTGGCTCAGCGAGAGGCCGAAGCCTTCGAACGCGACGCCGCCGCCCAAGGCGAAGCCGCCGTCGCCGCCGAAACCGCCGCTGCCGCCATAGCTTTGAATGTCGGTCGTGCCGCCGCCGGCCCCGCCTGCGCCGCCATTCCCGCCGGTGGCGAGATTGAGGTTGAAGGTCGAGGTCGCGATGGTGGCGGCGACATCGCCGAGGACGTCGACCGCGCCGCCGAAGGCGAAGCCGCCGTCGCCGCCGTCGCCGCCGGAGAACGAACCGCCGAGAAAGGCCGACACGTCGGCGCCGTCGCCGCCGAAGCCGGCCGCGGCGGCGTTGCCGGTGAAGGTCGATCCGGCGACGGTGAACGACTCAGCTTCGGCTTCGACCGCGATCGCGCCGCCGACGGCGAAGCCGCCGTCGCCGCCGTCGCCGCCGTCGGTGCCGGAGAGGGGGTTCTCCATCGTGTCGACCGTCGGCACGAGGCCGGCGTCGGCCCCCTCGCCGCCCTTCGCCAAGTTCGCCGTGAACTGGGAAGCGCCGACGGCGATGGTCGTGAAATCTCCAGTGAAGTTCAGCCCACCGCCGACGCCGTCGCCGCCGTTGCCGCCACGGCTCGAACTGGAGCTGACCGCGGGGGTTGCCGGTCCGCCGGCGCCGCCGACCGCCATGTTGTTGCTGAAGAGCGCGTTCAGGATAGAGGCGCCGATCGGGTCGCCGAACGACAGGATCGCGCCGCCGCCGCCATAGGCGAAACCGCCGTCGCCCGATTCGGAACTACCTTGGCCGCCGGAGAAGTTCCGTCCGCCGACGCCGCCGATGGCGACGTTGCCGCTGAACGTCGCCCCGTCGACCGCCACGCCCGACCGTTGGGTGAACAAACCGCCGCCGAAAGCGTCGCCGCCGTCGCCGCCGTAGCCCGACGAGCCTGGGTCGACGAACGAGCCGCCCTCGCCGCCGAAGGCGAAGTTTTCGACAAGCTGCGTTCCCGCGTTGATGACGAGGTCGGTGTTCTCGGCGTAGACCGCGCCGCCGTAGGCGTCGCCGCCCTCCCCGGCGAAAGGCGTGCCGCTGTTGGAACTGCTCGAACTTAGGTCTTCGCCGCGGGCGCCGGCGGCGGTGTTGTCCCGTAGGATCGAGCCGTTGGTGATCGTCAGCTTCGCCGGCGTCCCGTCGACGGTCGACTGAATGAACAGGCCGCCGCCGCGGCCTTCGTCGCCGTCGCCACATTCGCACGCGCCGGTGGCGATGGCGTCGTTGTTTTCGACGACGATGCCGTCGAGCAGCAGTTGCGCGTTGAAGGCGAGGATGCCGCCGCCATAGGCGCCGGAGTCGCCGGGAACGAACCCCGGGGAACCGTCGTCGCGGGCTTCACCGCCGCGGATCGTCAGGTTGCGGAATTCGACGTCGACGCCGTCCAAGAGGTGGAAGACCCGGTCGAGCGTCTGCTGGTCGATGATCGTCTGGTCGGCGCCGGCGCCGGTGAAGATGTACTTGCGGCCGGCGCCGGTGAGGTCGAGGTCGCCCTCGGCGGCGGCGTTCTCTTGGCCGGAAGCATTGCCGATGGTCAGCGTGAATTCGCCGGCCGCCAGCGTAAAGGTGTTTTCCGGGTCGGCGTTGGCGTTCGCCGCCTGCACGGCTTCGCGCAGGCTGCCCGCGGCGCCGTCGGCGGTGGGCGTCAGGCTGAACATCGCCGGAACGCGCCGTTCTTCCAACTCGTCGAAACGGCGTGGTCCGCGGTTTTGGTCTTGGGTGTCGTTGGAGTTTCGGCCGTTGTTCATGGGATACCTCTTGGTGTTCGATCTTCCGGCGGCCCGGCGTCGTCGACCTTCGGCGGTGCGACGCCGTCCCCCGTCTCCACGGTGAACGCGACGCCCGCGACGCAACGGGTCGGAGGATTCAGGGTGCCTCGTCAGGTTTCGGACGTCGACCGGCCTACTCGGGCTCGGTTTCAGTCCATCATCAAAAAAGCGGCAGGTTCCTTCGCCTGAACGGTTCCGACGTTTCCGTCTTCGACCGTACCACGCTTCCGCTTTCGTCGTCGGCGGGAGAAGTCGTGGAAACGATAGACTAACACACGCGAGGTTCCGCTCGCGTGGTTATTTCGTTGAAAATGGAATTTTTTTTTCGCCGGATCTTGGAACGCATGCTATACGCGAGAGGAGTTCGACCGATTTCGGCCTTCGATCATCGAATCGTGGTGAAGGCGTCGCGGATCTTTTCCATGCGGGCGCTGTTGACGCCGAAGTCCGAAGTCCCCACCCGCGCTGCCGCCCGATAATGGATCTTGCGGCTCTCGGCGTCGTACAGGAACTCGACATCGTCTACGAACCGAAACACGAAGCTGCGGAACTCGACCCGCAGGTAGTTCGGTCCTTCCTCGATCACCCGCGTTCGCGGAAAACTGGCGACGGCCGCTTTCAAGCACTCGATCGCTTCCGCCGCCGTGCCGGCGAACGGTATCGGTTCCGCGGCGGCCGACGCGCTGGAATCAAAGCTGCAAACGCAGTTCGGCTTCGACGGGCACGGCCGCAACCGACCCTCGACCACGCCCAGTTCCACCGGTGTCTGCGACCACCAGCCCAGAAATGCGAAATAGACGCACACAACCGCGACCCCCGTCAACGGCGCCGACACCCACTTCGACACCCGCCGCCGCTTGGTCGGCGCGGTTCCCACCATGTTCGTCGGCTCGATTGCTTCACTCATCGAAGAAGAGTTCCACTTGCAGTGTTTCGTGCGGCGAAAAGTCCACCGGAACGACATCGTCAATTTTATGAAGATCAAAGATCAATTGACTGCGCGCGTTGGTCAATCGCGCCCGGGTCGGCGTCCGAGCGAACCGCAGCTCGGCCCGCACCGCCTTGCCGGCGGTTTCGGTCATCCGCAGCCGCAGACCGGAGGCGTGGTCGACGAACGGCTCGAAACGCGAGCAGGTCACGTTCGGTGCGTTGAGCTTCGCCAGCCAACCGGTCTTTCCTTGCGCGGGCGGACCCTGTTCGACGGCGACCACCCCCGCCGGGTATGCGACGTCGGCCGTCGCCGCGAACGGGTGGGCCAGGTCGATTCCCACCGTCAGCGTAAACCGTCGGCCCGTTTCCCCCTTCACCGCCAACAGCGTCTCGCCGTGCCGCGGCGACAGCCGGCGGTGGAACGGCAGGCCGTGCGTCAACACGTCGGCGGTCAGATGCCGTTCGCGCAGTTGAAACAGCGTGGGGGCCTCGAAGTCGGCCTCGAACGACGACTGCATCGTATAGCCGACGGCCGGCAGCAGCAGCGTCTTTTCGTCGGGCCAAGCCCAGCGGGCGGCCAGGAAATCGTCGGCGGGAGGCCCTTCCAACGGCGCCGTGAGCTCGAACTCGATGTTGATTTCCAGGAACGGCCGACCGGCCCACAGCCGCGTCCGCTGTTTGAAGGTGGCGGCGGTCGCCTTGCCGTCGGCGGTCAGGATCTTCCCTTCCGTGGTGATCTCGCCCAGCGCGGGGCCGGCGGCGGTGGTGGTCTGTTTGCCGACGACCGCCTTCCCTTTCTCGCCGAACGCGAGCTGTTGCGCGATTCGGCTGTACGACGTGCGGACGTCCCATAAGCCGCGGACGCCGCCGGTGCGCGGGTCGATTTCTGCTTCGACGTACTCGTTCTTCAGCCGCCTTCCGGAGACGGTGACGCCGCGCGCCGCGCCGGCCGGTGGGTCGCCGGGAGCGCGGGCGATCCAGGTGTAGCCCCAGCCGGGTACGTCGACCACCACAACCGTTTTGTCGCCGTGGACTTGGGCCGCCCGGACCGGCGCTTCGGCGGGAATTGCGAATCGGCCGGGCAGTTCCAGGCAGACGCGCCGGGCCGACGGCGTCGGATTGACGATGAGGAAGCCGGGGGCCGCGGGGGCGCCGTCGAGCAGTTTCGCCGCCAGTCCGGCGAGGGCCGAATCGCGGGCGGCGTCGATGCGGGCGTCGACGGCGGCGAAATCGGCGGCTTCGGTGCGATCGGCGTTTTCGACGGCGTCCTCCAGTTCGCCGAACGACGCCTCGGCGACGGCGCCGATCGTCTTCGCCAGCGCCGACAGGGCGGCGGCGGCGTCGTACCGACCGCGCCGCGCGAACCGTCGCACCACCCGCGACACCGGATCGACCACGCCCCGGGCCGTCGCCGCCGCGATTGTTTCCGTCGAATACTCGTCGACGGCCGTGCGCGTCGGCTGCGACGGCGAGGTCGTGTTTAGAAAGAAGTCGCTGAATGTTTGGAAGCGCCCGAACACCGGGGCGTAGTCCGCGGTCCGCACCAGCCGGTCGTACCACGGCGCCCCCTGATGCAGCCAATGGGCGAGGGCGACCACCGGCGAGCGGTCGTTTTTGACGGCGTCGGCCAGCACGGCGAACGTCCGTAGGCCGTGGCCGGAGCGGCTGGCGTCCAAGGGCGTTCGGCCGAGCGCCTCGATCACGCTGCCGTCGGGCGCCGTCCAGTACAGTTTCGGATCGCGGAACTGCGGGTGCTTCGAGCCGTCGAACGCGGCGTGTAGGGCGTTGCGGAAATTGAATTTCATGAGAATCTGCGGAAGATCGGCCTGCAAGACGCCGACCCGCGAACCGAACGATTCGACGTCGCGCTCCAACCGATCGGTGTAGACCTCGGCCGAGCGCGTCAACTGCCACATTCTGCTTTCATACGGGAGCAGGGTCCAGGGGCGGTCGTCGTACGGGCCGCCGAGGATTTCCATGCCGCCGTTTTCAAGCTGTCGCCGCAGGGCTTCGACGATGCTCGGCTGCTCGGCCGCGTACGCCTCCAACGTCTCGCCGTTCAGGATCAAGTTCCAGCGTGGCTCGCGGCCGCCTCGCCACTCCAAGACTTCCGCGACCCGCTCCGTCGTCGCGAACTCGCCCACCGGCGGCGCCAGGGCCAGGTCGACCCAGTGGATCGACGCCGGGTAGACCGACTGCCGGGCCGTCTGCACCGACTCGAACGCGGTGCGAAGGGCGGTGCGGACGCCGTCGAGGTCGGCCGCCGCCCAAGCGACGGCGGCGGCTTTGGCCCGGTCGTGCACGCCCCATTCGTCCAGCGAGGCGGTCTGTTCCATTCGGTGGAGCAGAACCTTCAACCCAAGGACCGCGTAGCCGAGCGCGAAAAAATCGCGTTTCAGGTCGTCGTCGCCGGTCGCCAAACCGAGGGCGTCAAGCAATCGGCCGGGGTCGTCGAGGAAGGCGTCGCCGTCCTCCACGGTGAAAACGCGGCCGCCGGCTTGTTTCAGCGATTCGAGTTTGGCGGCGGCGTCGGGAGGCAGCTTGCCGTGCAGGTCGGTGGCGAGGAGCAGAAGTACGCCGCCGGCGGGTTCCGGAAGGGCGTCCGGGGCGACCAACGCCGGCATGGACTCGGCGTGGGCGAGCAGGGCGGGGTGCCACAGGGCCAGGTATCCGGCGACGACGGAAGACGCCTCGGGTTTTTCGCAATGGTCCAACCAATCGGCCGCCGCCAGCAGATACAAGGCGTTCACCCGTTGCAGTCTCCTCTGAAAACGAATCACCGCCGCGGCGCGTCCGCGAGCGACCGTGTTTTAGCGACTCGGCCGACGACGGGTACGGAGGAATCGCCGCGAAGTTGAAGGATCGGGCGAACCGCGCCGGCGGAGGCGGTCGTGCGGCGGCGCGGCAGGGTTTCCGCAACCCGATCTTTGCCGACCTGTACGGGTTGTCGGGGCGCGCCGGCGCGGCGGCGAAAGGAAAACGCCGGCCGGCGGGCAAGGCTGAACGGCGGCGCGGTCGATGGTAGGTGCGAGGTTTCCCAGAAAAAAGGTCGAACGTCGCCGGCAAGGGCTTTTCCGCCGAAGCCGAGCCTGGAGCGTAGCGAAGCACGTCGAGCGGCCCCCCCCGCCGACGTCCTGCGAACTCCCGGCGCGCCACCGACCCACCGACTGTGTGAAGCCAGCCGTTACCCTGCCGTCATCGAGGAGTATGAGTCTTATGAAGCACCTGTCGTTCGCCGCCGTGGCCGTTCTGGCCTGCGGCATGTCGCTTTCGCAGGCTGTGGCCGGCGACTGCGGTTGCGCTGCCGAACCCGCTTGCGATTCCTGTTCGAAGCCGGGTCTGTTCTCGAAGCTGTTCGCCAAGAAGCTCGGTTGCGGCTGCGAAGCCGCCCCCGCTTGCAGCTCGTGCGAAGCGGCTCCGGTCTGCAACGCTTGCGTCGCGGAACCGGTCTGCGATCCCTGCGCCAAGAAGCCCGGCTTCCTGTCGAAGCTGTTCGCCAAGAAGCACATGTGCGGCTGCGAAGCCGCTCCGGCTTGCGGCGCTTGCGAAGCGGCTCCGGCTTGCAACGCCTGCGAAGCGGCTCCGGCCTGCAACGCTTGCGTCGCCGAACCGGTCTGCGATCCGTGCGCCAAGAAGCCCGGCTTCCTGTCGCGTCTGTTCGCCAAGAAGCACAAGTGCGATTCGTGCGAACCGGCCTGCGATTCGTGCGGCTCGGTCAGCTCGTGCAGCTCGTGTGGTTCGGCCGCCGCGATCGAAACGCTCGCCCCGGTCGCTACGCCCGTCCCCGCCCACTAAACGAGCCGCTCGACGCTCCCGCCAAAGGCCGTTCGATCGGCTGTTTGACGGGAACGCGGATCGACTCGGACTAACTGAAGCCGTTCGGACCCGGGATCCGAACGGCTTCGGTTGTTTCTTGCGCGTCGACTCGACGCTTTCCCGGGGTGCTGCCGATCCGGCGGACTGCGGCGGGGCTACCCGAACTGCGGCCGGTGGGTGGGTTTGGTTCGCGGATTCGCGGGCCTTCGGCGTCGGTTGGACTTTCGGCGACCGATACAATGCCAAAGCGGCGTCGCGCGGAGTGGTTTTCCGCAGCGGTCGTTTTCCGCCGGAGAGCGCGACCATGAAACGTTGGATGGGTTTGGCGGCGATCGCCGTCGCCGTCGGACTGTGCCAAGCAGATACGGCAATGGCGCAGAACCGCGGCCTCAGCAACCGCGACCGCCTGTTTCTGCTTTACAACCAAAATCAGAACCAAATGAACGCTCGGATGTTGATGCAGAATCAACAGAACCTCAGCCGGCAATTGTCGGGCAGCCGATCGGTCAATCTTTTGTCGCCAGGGTCGAACAGCGTCGACCCGATCCAAAGCTACATTCAGAACCCCGGCCAGCCGCAGCGGCAGCAGCCGATCCCCCGGTTGTACCAGGGGAACTACCGCCAACAGTCGTACTTCCAGCGGGCGCCGTACTTCAACCCGAACGGCGCTCGCTAAGTCGACGGCCGACCGTTAAGACCCGCCGCGTTTCCGGCCCTGGAAGATGTAATACGGCGCCCGTACGAGCGGCAGGTACGCGATCTTCGCCCGCCGTTCGTGGAACTGAACGGCGTCGAACTTGCGGTGTAAGAACGGCACGTGGTCCGGGTTCGGATGCACGTTGTCGTTGCCGAACCAAAGAGGCCAGAAGGTGCGCGTGCGCCACGGGTGGCGAGTGAAGCCGTCGGCGGGGAATTTCCGCGAAACGTAGAAGTCGACGACGCCGATCGTCCCGCCCGGCTTCAGCAGCCGCTCGGCTTGTTCCACCGCCGCGAACCAGTCGGGAATCATCGTCAGCGAGTAAGAAAAGGTGACGACGTCGACCGTCCCTTCGTCGGGGCGGAATTCAGTGACGTCGGCTTCGCGCGTCGCCACGTTCGTCCAACCGCGGGCGGCGCACCGTTCGTCGCACCGCTTCAAAAGCGACTTCGACAAGTCGACGACATACGCTTTTGAGAGCGCCGGCAGACGGTCGGCGACATACTCCAGGTTCGAGCCGGTGCCGCCGCCCATGTCGACCCAGACGGTGCCGGGTTCCAACGGCAGCGCCCGACACATTTCCTCGCGGCCGTGCAGCAGCCGTTTACGAAAGTCGTCGTAGGCGCCGGCTTGTCCCTCGTAGAAGCTTTCCAGCCGCTCCGCGTGGGTCTTGCCGCGGATCGGCCGCAGGGCCATGTGGTACAAAACTTTCAGATCCGACGCGAGCGACATGCCGGGGGTTCAACCTTTGTTCAGGTCGGCGATGTAGAAACTGCCGTAGGTGTGTACGCGGTCTTTGGGGTGCAGCTCGGCCGCCAGCGGCGTATTGTACTTGAACAGGTCGCCGAGCTTCTGCGTCTTACCGTTCAGATTGACGGCGATCGGGTCGACGTAATCGACCGACAAACCGCCGCTGCGCCACAACAGCCGGGTCTCTGGCGCCGCCCGATCGACGATCGCCTGCCATTCCTTCTTAAGAATCGGGTAACGCACCGTGCTGAGCCAGTCCATATGGTCGAGCAGTACATATCGGCTGACCGGTTCTTTGTGGCGGGCGAGAAAGGCCAGCATCGACGTGGTGTGCGTGACGATGCGGTCGGCCTTTTCCCGCAGCGGCTCGAAGTTTTCCCGCTTCAGATATTCGGGGCAGCACGTTTCGGTGTACTCGCCCGTCAAGTAGACGCGCCAGAAGTAGTTGTCGGAAATCGGCAGCTTGGCAAAGACGGTTTCGACGCTGTCTTCGATGAACTTGGCGATGCCGCCTTCGTAGAAGCGGTCGACCTGATGCCGTTGCGGTCTCGGCACGCCCAACATGGAAAGGGCGACGTCGCGGCCGACCGCCCAACGGATGAGGCGGGTCCAGAAGATTTCCCGCAGGCGGTCGTCGTAGATGCGGCGCTGGTCTTCGACCGTGGGGGCGTCGAGCAGATCGGTCACCGGCCCGCGGACCTTGGCGACCTTGTCGATGTAGGTGTTGATGAGCCGAGCGAACGTACCGGCGGCGCCCCGGAAGTAGAACGTCCGCTGCCAGCCTTCGCCGGAAAAGAAATCGAACCGGCGGTCCCAGTAGCTTCGCGACCACGGCGACAGGTGCTTGCGGAGCTTGCCCCAGTAGACGTCCCAGTGGTTCCGCAGCCGACCCTTGCCGAAAAGGCTGAAGAAGGTGTCGAAATCAAGCGTGCGAATGCCGGCGAGCTTCAGCTCAAGCAGGGCGTTCTGCCGCGGATTCATGTCGACGCAGTGGATCTGCTTGGGATTCTGAAGCAGGTAGTCGAGCGCGTTGCAGCCGGCGGACGTAATCATGACGATCGTGTCGTTCGGTCCCAGGTCGAGGGCGACGCGGTCGAGACGCGGGTCTTCCCAGCAGGCGTTGTAGACGAGGTTGCGGCGATGCACGAGATTGAAACACGTGCTGCTCGCCCATTCAGCCAATTTCATGGCGGCCCTTTCCACCGATCCTAAGCATCGATCCGAAGCACCAAACCAACGACCCGCGGTCTCGGCGAGCCGACGACCGGATGGCGATTCATTCCCCGCCGGGCGACGCTCCGTTTCGTAGTTCTGAAGGTATCAACCGTCGGCCGGGCGGGCAATCGGGCGGATCGGCGACCCGGAAAAGGAAAGCGATGCCGCGAACGATTGATAAGCACGCCCCGCAGTTCAAGGAATGGCGACGTAA
This sequence comes from Planctomycetia bacterium, assembly GCA_051648425.1. Taxonomy (GTDB): domain Bacteria; phylum Planctomycetota; class Planctomycetia; order Kolteriales; family Kolteriaceae; genus JBOFFD01. The sequence goes on along the minus strand of JBOFFD010000264.1, from coordinate 421 downwards.
GTTCCGCGACCGACCGGCCTCGCCGCCGTTACTCCCGACACTGTTCGCCGAGACGCTGGCCGTCTTGGAGCGCGACGCCGGTTCCGCCGTCGCCGACCCGCCGTTAGCCGAGCGGTTTCTGTTCGCCGCCTTGGTGGCGCGGGCGGTCGCGCTGCGGGCGTTGGACCGGAAAGCGCTCGCCGCGCTTCCGTGGGTCGACGCCCGTCGGTCGCTCGAATTGGGGTGGCTTGACGACGCGGCGGCCGACCCCGCCGGCGCCGAGCTGACGAAAAACGTCGCCGCGTGGTACGACGCCGTCGGTCGCACCGATCGGTCCGATTTCTTTCAGACGCTGCTGCGGCAGACGACGCCGCCGGCGCTGCGCCGTCGGTGGGGCGAACACTACACCCCCGACTGGACGGCCGACGCCGTGGTGAAGTCG
>JBOFFD010000263.1:0-2985 GCA_051648425.1 Planctomycetia bacterium | reverse complement strand
CGTAGCGGTGGTCTTTCAGACCGAAGCCGATCTTCGTCGTCAGAATCAGTTCGACGGGGGTCTTGAGACGCTTCTTCAGTTCCGCGACGCCCTGAAAGACGGTCTCGAAGTTGCGGAAGTAGTTGTAGTGGCTGACGAGTAGGATGCGCTTCACGTCCGGTTCGTCGTTCAGCCGCGACGCCAGCTCCGGGTCGAGTTCGGCGTCGGGGCGAACGAACTTTTCGTGGTCGAAGCCGTGCGGCACGACGCGGAAGCGGTGGGCGCCCAGCTCGGGCAGCCACGATTGGATTTCGTCGGCGAAGGCCTGGGTCGGCACCACGTTGACGGCGCTGTTGCGGATCGACGCCAGCGCCAGCCGGTGGCGCAGCACGATGTTCATCAGTTCGCGGACGTCGCCGCGCTTCAAGAGTTGCCGCATGTGCTCGCCGGAAAAGTACAGGGCGTTGCGGTTGAGCAGCACCTGAGGGGCGGGCGGGTGAAGCATGCCGAAGTTGCCGGTGGCCAAGAGCGCCTGAATGCCGCGGCGGTGGATGGTCTGGCGGAGCCAGACTTGGTCGGTCCAGACCCGGCGAACGGCGCCGCGACCCGGCGGGGCGTAAAGCAGTTCGACGTTCGGCCCAAGGTCGTCGGGCAATGGGGCCGATTCCGGGGCGAGAACGAGCCACTCGTGGGCGGAGCCGGCGGTTCGCAGGTGGCGGAGCAGGCTGCGTAGGTAGGTGACGCCGCCGCCCGCCGTCGCCGCCAAGGCGTGAACCAAGATGCGTGCCATGGGTGCGTCCTTCGAGTGCGGCGTCGCGGGGCGGCAAGCGACGGGACGAGGAACGCCCCGCCGCATGGCAAAGGCTACTCCAGCGGAAGAGACGGCTCAACGGCAGTTTTGCGGCCACCGTCGTTTCATCATCGGATGATCGTTGCCGCCGGCGCGAAGAAGACGCGATGGGGCATCGTCAGTCGACCAGGAAGACGTTCAACTTGCGTTGAACGAGGGGAACGCCGTCGGCGAGAAGGACGACGGTGTACTCGCCGGGCTGGTCGAACTGGAGATCTTCGACCGTGAAGCCGACGTCGGCGACGCCGCGGGGGTCGTCCATTTCCATCTCGCCGTCGACGTCGAACAAGACGGCGCCGCTGGGCGAAGTCATGGGAACGCGGATGTTGAGTTTGCGGGTCACGTTGGTGACGGCCAAATAGACCCCCATGCGGAACTGCGCCGGCAGTTGTTGAACGGGAAGGTCGGAGAAGCAGCCTAGGAGAAAGTACTTGCGGGTGTCGGGGTCGCGGTGGACGGAATCACAAAGCACCAGAGCGAGGGGATAGGGCTCGTTCGCGGAATCCATGAGGGTCTTCCATCCTTCCAGTCGACGGGCATGGCTGGGAAAACGGCCGCGCGGGGTCGTTGCTGCGGGAAAATATAGGCGGCCGGCCGAACGACGCCAACTATTCGACGATCCATAGATCGTCAAGCATGAATCGGTTGCGGCGGCGGCGGAGCAACCGCTACAACCAGCCCCTTCGTTCCCACGAGAACAAACAGGCGGGCGGTTGGGGAAAAGCGGGCGGAAGAGGCGGTCGGGCCGCGAATCGACCGGTTCGGCAAGACGATACCTTGGTCGCGGATTCGATGGTCGGAACGGAAAAGCCGACCGAATCGCAGCCGGGGACGACCACGAAGGCCGAAACCGGACGACGATGCAGGAAACTCGAGTTGGGATGATTCGGGCGTCGGTTCCAATGACGACCGGGCGCCGCCGCGCCCGCCGCCGGAATCTAACGAACCGCCGAGAAACGGACGGACGGCCTTCACGAGGGGACGTCCGCCCGCGGCGCGCCACCGACGCCGCGATCCACCCCAACGCCGCCAGCCAACCAAGGAGGAGGATCATGTCACGTTTCGGCCTGTCGCTTTGTATGGCCCTTGCGGTCATGACGGCGACCAACACGGCCTTAGCGGGTCACTGCGGCTGCGCCAGCTTCAGCGTCTGCAAGGAAGCTCCCGCCTGCCCCGACCAGTGCCAGCCGGCCTTCACCACGGAGACCAAGACGGTCTATCAGTTGGTGCAGAAGACGGTGATGAAGCCGGTCTGCAAGACCGTCATGCAGGACGTCGAATGCACCGTCTACAAGCAGGTTCCCAAGACCTGCTATAAGACGGTTGAAAAGACGTGCTACAAAGACGTTCAGAAGACCTGCTTTAAGACGGTGTCTGAAACGCACTGCAAAACGGTGAAGTACATGGCGAGCAAGCCGGTCGTCGAGACCGTGGTGCGCGACGTGAAGTACACCGTCTGCAAGCCCGTCAAAGAGACCTGCTACAAGGACGAATGCTACACTGTCTGCAAGCCGGTGAAGGAAGTCCACTACAAGGACTGCACCTACACCGTCTGCAAGCCGGTCACCGAAACCTGCTACAAGGACTGCCACTACACGGTGTGCAAGCCGGTGACGGAAACGAAGACCCGCAACGAAACGTACACGGTGTGCGTGCCGCGCACCGAGTACCGCAACGTGACGAAGGACGTCCAGGAACGGACGATGGTCCGCGAGTACCTGCCGCCCAAGCAGTTCTCGCCGAACGCCGGCGGCGCCGGTTCGGGTTCGTCGGCCGGCGGCCGCGCCGGCGGTCCGGCGACCGAAGGCTCTTCGGCCTGCGGTTCCGGCAATGGTTCCGCCGGCGGTGCGGGTTGCGGTTCCGGTTGCGGTTCCGCCGCCGGTTCGTGCGACGCCTGCTCGACCGACGTTTGCAACGCCTGCGACACTTGCAAGCGGGGTCTCTTCAACTTCAAGTTCCACTTCAAGAAGAAGTGCAACCCCTGTGCGACGGAATGCGGCTCAGGCTGCGGATCGTCGTGCGAACCGAAGTGCGAAACGGCCTGCGAAACGAAATGCACCACGAGCTGCACCACGACGTGCAGCACGTGCGAAGTCCCCGGCTGCTGGGTCGTTCGGCCGGCGGTCGTCTGCAAGACGATCGTCTGTCAGGAACCG
>JBOFFD010000262.1:0-3249 GCA_051648425.1 Planctomycetia bacterium | reverse complement strand
AGCAGTCGGCGAACGATTCGCCCGGTTCGACGTGGCCGCCGACGAGCGAATACCGCCCCCAGCCGGCGTTCCACTGCGTCAAAACGCGACGGACGCCGTCGGCGTCGCTGCGGCGGATCAGAGCAAGGGCGGCGGTCGAAACGCGCATGCGGGCGTCCTTTCGGAACGAAGTCGTCGGCGTCGACCGCCGTCGTTTTAGGAATTGTAGCAAACAACATTTTAAAAACGCTGTCCATGGAACTATATTTTCAACGGACGCAGAGTTCGCGCCGACAAGGAATGCGTCCAATGGTGGCTCGACCTCGGCGGCCTGTCCCTTTTGAGGGTGCCGGATGAGATCGATGACCTGCGCGCTTGAGTCGCGGGTGCTGGCAATTTGAACTTTACTTCTGGCGCGACGACGAAGTCGCCGACCAGCGGACGTTCCTCGGCTTCATGGAACAGTGCGGCGTCTGCTTCCGCGCGAAACAGGGGTATTACTCGAACTACGAAGGAAAGTACGTCTTCCCCGACAAGCTGGAACCGTGGGGCGCCCTGATGAAATGGTCAGTTTCCACGCGGCGCGCGGCGGCCAACGCGACCGGCGGCACGACGGCGTTCAGCACGGCGGTGCTGTCGATTCGGCCGAAGGCGTCACGGGAGGCGTTGAAGGCGGCGGCGGTGGACGCGGCGTTGTCGCTGGCGATCGCGCGCGACGATGGAGGCGGGGTTGAAATAAGAGAGCCATGCCCACGCCAAAGCGGCGGGCATGGCTCCCGGAGTGTGATGGACGCCCGGAGGGAAGGCGTCTGTTTGAGGGCCGAAGCGTCAGGCCCGCTTCGGCACTTCCGCGACCAACCGCATCGAGGTCGACAGGGCTTCCAACTGGAAGTGCGGCTTAAGGAAGGCGATCGCCTCGTACCAGCCGGGCTTGCCCTTCACTTCACGCACTTCGACCTTGGCGTCGGCCAGCGGGCACTGCGCCATCTTTTCGTCGCTGGGGTTGCTCGACGGGTCGACGACGTAGTTGCGGATCCAATCGTTCAGCCAGTCTTGGCAGGCGATATGGGTCATGTGCGACCCGATCTTGTCGCGGGCCATGACCTTCAAGTAATGCGCGAACCGCGACACGTTCAGAATGTAGTTGAACTTCGCCGACAGTTCCGCGTTGGAATTCGCGGCGGGGTCGAAGTACTGTTTCGGCTTCTGACACGACTGCGCGCCCATGAAAGCGGCGAAGTCTTTGTTCTTGGCGTGCAAGAGCGGCAGGAAGCCGAGGTTCGACAACTCGAATTCGCGGCGGTCGGTGATGGCGATTTCGGTGGGGCACTTCATCGCCACTTCGCCGTCGTCGGTGGGGAAGGTGTGGACGGGCAGCCCCTCCACCTTGCCGCCGCCTTCGACGCCGCGGCTGCGGGCCATCCAGCCGTGCTTGGCGTAGGCGTCGGTGATGCGGGCGGCGTAGGCCCACGAGGCGTTCATCCAGAGGTAGCGGCCGTGTTCCTGACCGTCGACGCTCTCCTCGAAGTTGAACTCGGGGATCGTCTTGAACTCGCGGCCGTAGGGCAGGCGGGCCAGCACGCGCGGCATGGTGAGGGCCACGTAGCGCGAATCCTCGGACTCGCGGAAGCTGCGCCACGAGGCGTATTCGACGCTGTCGAAGATCTTCGCCAGGTCGCGGCGGCTGCCGAGTTCGGTGAACGATTCCATGTCGAACAGCTTCGGCGCCGCGGCGGCGACGAACGGCGCGTGCGAGGCGGCCGCCACGTTCGACATCATCTTGAGGAGGCTGACGTCTTCGGGGTGGCGGGTGAATTCGTAGTCGCCGACCAGCATGCCGTACGGCTCGCCGCCGAGCTGGCCGAATTCTTCTTCGTACACTTTCTTGAAGAGCGCCGACTGGTCGAATTCGACCGCCCGTTCCATGTCGCGGAACAGTTCCTGCTTCTTGACGTTCAGCACGCGGATCTTAAGGGTGGTGCTGGTTTCGGTCTGATGCACGAGATAATGCAGGCCGCGCCAGGTCGATTCCAGCTTCTGAAACTCTTCGGTGTGCATCACCTCGTTGAGTTGCAGCGTTAAGAGTTGATCGATTTCGCCGATCCAGAACTTAATGTTCTTCTCGACGTCGTTCGACACGACCTGTCCGGGTTGGACCACGTGCCCCAGGAACTGTTTGAAGAAGTCGCGGGCGCGCTCCTTCTCGCCGTCGCTCTGGGCGCGGGTGGCGCCGACGACCTGGTCGAGGAAGCTGGCGGCTTCGGTCGCGTCGGCGGCGCCGGCGGCGGCCGATTTCTGCGGTGCGGTGCTCATGAGTGGTTACTCTCCCTTCGAGGCTTCGGAGCCGAGTTCGCCGCCCACGCCGAGCTGCTTCGCCAAACTCTTCGCCTTGTCGGTGTTCGACATGACCTCGGACAGCAGTTCTTCCAGCTTGTTGTTGCCGTCCATCTTAGTCAAAAGGCGGGTGAGCTGTTCGCGGGCGTCCAACAGCTTGCGCAGCGGTTCGATCTGCTGCGCGACGCGGGCCGGCTCGAAGTCGTCCATCTGGTTGAACTGCAATTCGACGGGAATCTGCGTGCCGTCGTCGGAGAGCTTGTTGTTGACGCGGAAGGCGACGCGCGGGGCCGACTGCTTCATGACGGTGTTGAAGTTGTCGCGGTCGATGTTGACGAACTTGCGGTCGCGCAGCGCCTTAAGACCTTCCTTCGGCTGCCCCGAAAGGTCGGCGATTACGCCGACGACGAAAGGAAGCTCTTTCTTTTCGAGGGCGCCGTTGGTTTCGACGTCGTAGGTGATGTGAACGCGCGGGCGACGCACGCGGTCGAGTTTGTGCTGTAGGCTTTCCGATGACATGTTCGCGAACTCCCAAGTCTTTAGGTGTCAGGATGCAAGGTACGGCAACGGCCGCCGCCGTGCCACCGGACGCCCCCACCAAGGGAGCGCCGCAGGGGCGGCCGGCGGTTCGCGGCCGATCGATTCAAGACCCCGTTTCCGGGACGCCGATTTCGCGGAAGAGGCCTTCCAGCACGGCGGCGTCGCGAACCAGTTGTTTGATCATGACCGGGAACGGCATCGCCCCCAGGTCGACGGCGCGGCGGACGAGGAACGGCACCGGGCTGTGCGGTTCCAGTTTCTCGAGCACGTCGGCGGCGTGCCGCAGCGCGCGATAGACTTCGTCGCGGGAAGCGGGGGCGGTCGACGGCGTGAAGCCGGTGGAGGCGCCCGCCGCCGTCGGGTCCGACCCGCCGGCCGCCGTCGTGCCCGTCGAAC
>JBOFFD010000261.1:0-5237 GCA_051648425.1 Planctomycetia bacterium | reverse complement strand
TCGTCGGCCGATTCCCCCTGGTATTCGACGAGCAGCAGCGCCCGCGGCCGGCCTTCCACGAAGTCGATCCGTTGGCGGTACTGCGGATGCCGTCGCGCCAAATCGAGAATCAATTCGTCGATCAATTCCACCGCCGACGGACCGGTGGCGACCAGCGCCGGCACCGCCGCCAGGGCGTCGCGCATTTGGTCGAAGTGCAGCACCGCCAGCGCCCGCTGCGGCGGGCGGCGCACCAGCCGCAGCGTCGCCTCGGCCGTGACGGCCAGCGTTCCTTCGCTGCCGACCAGCAGTTTCGCCAAGTTGAACGGCGCCGGCGGCAGGAGGGCGTCGAGGTTGTAGCCGCTGACCCGACGCAGCACCTTGGGAAACCGCCGGCGTATTTCGTCGGCGTGGCGCTCGACGACCCCCCGCGCCGCCCGCACCGCGTCGCCCAGCCGGTCCGGCCGATGGACCGCCGCTTCGATCTGCGCCGGCGTCCAGGCCCCCAGCGACGCCCGCGAGCCGTCCGACAAAATCGCGTCAAGCGCCAGCACGTGGTCGACCGTCTTGCCGTAGACGATCGACCGCGAGCCGGCCGAGTTGTTGCCGATCATGCCGCCCAAACTGGCGCGGTCGGTGGTGGCGACTTCGGGTCCGAACTGCAAACCCAACGGCAGCAGCCGGCGGTTGAACTCGTCGAGCACCAGCCCCGGTTCGACGCGCGCGGTCTCGCGCTCCGCGTCGACTTCGAGGACGCGGTAGAGATGCTTGCGACAGTCGATGACGACGCCCCGGCCGATCGACTGACCGGATAGGCTGGTGCCGCCGCCGCGCGGTACGATCGGCACGCGGTGTTCCGCCGCCACCGCCACCGCCGCCTGCAACCCCTGCTGCGACCGCGGCGCCACCACGCCCAGCGGGGCGATTTCGTAATGGCTGGCGTCGCGGCTGAACGCCCCCCGCGCGACGGCGTCGAAGCGGATTTCGGCGTCGACGTCGGCCCGCAGCCGCCGCAGCAGGGCGTCGCGCTGGATTTCGTTCCAGTCGACCGCCAGCACGGGGGCCGTCGGCTCAAACGCCGACGCGATCGGCAAGAGCGGCGACCCTTCGCCCGAATTCCCGTCGTCCAGCGCCGCCCCCATGCCGTCCCCTCCCTGCCGTCGTCGAACCAAGCTCAAACCGTCGCTACACAGTGTACGCGCCGACCGCCGCGACGGCGTCGGACGCCGTCGGCCGGCCGAACCCGTACCATACTCCCGCACGGCAACGTCAAAACGGCCGCCGACGAAAGGAACGATGCGATGGCGCGACTGATGGACGAACTCGGCCTCGACCGCCTGAGCGCCGAAGACCGCCTGCGGCTGCTCGACGAACTGTGGGACAGCTTGACGCCCGAAGACGATCCGGAAATTCCGGCGTGGCACCGCGACGAACTGGCCCGCCGCCTTGAGGCGGCCAAGGATCCAAAGAATTTTCTGACGTGGGAGGAGGCTAAGACGCGACTGAAGGAAGTCCGGTGAAACGCTCGTTCATCATCCTTTTCGACGCATTGGACGACCTCGCCGAATCGAAAAGGTGGTACAATCGGAAACGCCCGAAGTTGGGCGACGAGTTCGCGGCGTGCATCGAGCAGGCGTTCGCCGACATCGAGGCTTTTCCCGAATCGTTCGCCGTCGTGGATGCCGACGTCCGGCGTTTCATCGTCATACGTTTCCCATACGACGTCTACTTTCGCGTATCCGAGAGGACGGTGGAGGTTTTGGGCGTCTTTCACTCTAGCCGACGGCTGGACGTACGGCGGTCTCGACGAAAGTAGCTGCGGCAACGATGATCTGAAACCCATGAAATGGGATTTGCAATGGCGAAACTGATGGAAGAACTCGGCCTCGACCGGCTGGGTGCCGAAGACCGTCTCCGGCTGTTCAACGAATTGCGGGACAGCTTGACGCCCGACGAAAATGCGTCGTTGCCCGATTGGCACGCCGAAGAAATCGACCGCCGACTGGCGGACGCCGAGAAAAACCCCGACGACGTCCATCCTTGGGAGGAAGTCAAAGCGCGGCTGCTTGGTGGGAGTTGAGTCTCTCGGTGTTCGTACGAGGCGCCGCCGAGCAAGACTTGGCCGAGGCGCGCGACTGGTACGAAAGTCAGCGGACGGGACTGGGATTTGAGTTCATCGCCGACTTTCAACGATCCCTCGTCGAAATCGAACGATTCCCCGAATCGTTCACGCCAGTGCGAAAGACGATTCGTCGACTACAAATGAATCGTTTTCCGTACGTGGTCTTTTTTCAGATCCAGACCGAGCGAATCGAGGTGTTCGCCGTCGTACACATGCGGCGGCGTCCGAACACCTGGCGATCTCGCATGTAGTCGACGCGGGCATGGAATCGGTCAGATACCTCCCCTGCACCAACGTCATCGTGAAATCGGGATCGCTCGCGTTCTCGACGTTGATCGCGTCGACCCTGAAGTGGCGGATCGTTTCCGCTTCGCCTTCCCGGCGCCGCACGTACAATCCTGAAGCGAAACGAAGTTGGAGGACCGCCCGCGTTGCCGCCGATCGACCGATTGATTTTGAAGACGCCGTCGGACGGCCGTTCGTCGACCCTCGCCGTCGAACGGTTGCGCGGGGCGCTGGCCGGGCGGGCGGACGCCGCGTTGCTGGAATGCTCGGCGGCGTTCGGCGAGACGTCGCGCTACGGCCTATACGCCGCCTTTCCGCGGGCGGTTTTCGAGATCGTCGACGGCCGGTGGTCGCTCTCTGAAGACTGGCCCGGCGAACGCCCACCGGCCGACGGCGACGCTTGGTCGGCGCTGCGTCACCTTTTGCGACAGACCCATCGGCCGATCTTGGAAGCGTCGGCGGGCGCGGCGCCGTTTCAGGGGGGGTGGATCGGCTACCTCGGCTACGATTTGGCTCCGCTCGTCGAACGGGTGCCGCGCCGCCATCCGCGCGCCGGCGTCCTGCCCGACGCCCGCCTGTCTTACTACGACGCCTTCGTGCTGGTCGACCTCGTCGACGGTACAGAGACGCTGGAAACGACCGACGCGTTCGGCGAGGGAGAGGCGGCTCGCCGCCGCCGCCGCGACCAATTGGCCGAGTTGCTCGTCGACGCCGTTGAGCCGCCGCACGTCGCCGGGCCGTTGGTGAGTCGGCCGCCGACAAGCGACTTCGCCCCCGAAGACTACGAAAAGGCCGTCGAACGGATCTTAGAGTACCTGCGCGCCGGCGACATCTTTCAGGCGAATTTCACCCATCGTTTCTCGGCGCCGTTCTTAGGCGGCGTCACGGAACTCGTACGGCGCTCGGCGGCGCGCAACCCGGCGCCGTTCGCCGCCGTCTTAGGCGGGCCGACCTGGGCGGTCGTCAGTTCCAGCCCGGAGCGGTTCCTGCTCGTCGAACCCGACGGCCGGGTCGAAACCCGGCCCATTAAAGGCACTCGCCCGCGCGGCCGAACGCCGTTCCACGATCTTTCACTGGCCTGGGCGCTGACCAGCGATCCGAAAGACATGGCCGAGCTGACCATGATCGTCGATTTGGAACGGAACGATCTGGGACGGGTGGCGTCTTACGGGTCGGTGAAGGTTCTTAGACACGCGGCGATCGAATCGTTCGCCTCGGTGCATCATCTGGTGTCGACGGTGGAGGCGAAGTTGCGGCCGGACTGCGATCTGGTCGACCTGCTGAAGGCGTCGTTCCCCGGCGGTTCGATCACCGGGGCGCCGAAAATCCGCGCGATGGAGATCATCGACGAACTGGAACGCTGCCGACGGGGGGTGTACACCGGCGGCGTGGGGTACGTCAGCGACCACGGCCGGGCCGACTTCAACATCGCCATCCGCACGCTGGTGGTCGAAGGTCTGCCGGCGTCGGGCCGCGACGTCCCGCTGCCACCGGAAGCGGGGGCGGTCGTCCACTACCACGTCGGCGGCGGCATCGTCGTCGACAGCGACCCGCGGGCCGAGTACCGCGAAACCCTCGCCAAAGGAGCGCGCATGCGCGACGTATTGTTGGGAACGATGGAAGACGGCGCCGGCGGCGGACCGTCGTGAGCGACGGGGCGGGCGATCCGTTTTCGCTGGTGTGGGTCGACGGCGCCGTACGGCCGGTCGACGAGTTCCGGCTGTCGCCGTTCGATCCGGGGTTGCAGTTCGGCCTGGGTCTTTTCGAGACGACGCGGACGGTGGCCGGCCGACCGTGGCGGTGGGACGAACACCTGGCGCGCTTGAAGCGGTCGGCCGGGGCACTGCGGATGACCGTCGGGCCGTTGCCGACGGCGGAGGAAGCCGCCGCCTTCGCCGCCTGTGTCATGGAGGCGTCGGCGGCGGTCGACGTCGTGCTGCGGCTCAATGCGTCGGCGGGGGGGGCGGGCGCGCCGCCGCGCGTCTGGGCGACCGCCCGCGCCTTGCCGCCCGCGACCAGCGCCGTCGCGCTCACCGCCAGCCCGTACCGCATTTCGCACCTCGACCCGTTCGCATCGCACAAGGCGTTCAACTACGGCCTACGGCATTTCGCGAACGCCCAGGCGGCGGCGCAGGGGTTCGACGACGCGCTGCTGCTGGATACGCGCGGCAGGGTGTTGGAAGCGAGCCGGGCGAACCTGTTCGTGCGGCTGACCGACGGCTGGGCGACGCCGGCCGTCGGTTCCGGCGTGTTGCCGGGGGTGGCTCGCGGCGAGGTGCTGCGCCGCTGGCAAGGCACCGTCGAAGTGCGCGAAATTTCGTTGCCGGCCGGTCTGTTGAACGCCGGTGCGATTCAAGAGGCGTTCACGACGAACAGCGTGCGCGGCGTTGTGCCGGTGGCGCGCATCGACACGCTGAAATTGGAAAGCAGCGCGCAAGTCTTAGAGTTGGCGGACGAGTTTTTCAGATCGGATTAAGAGACCGGGCGTGCATGGGAACGTCGGGCGGACCTCCTGGTCCGCCCGTTGCCGAAGGTTCGGGCGGACCGGGAGGTCCGCCCTACGTTTTCTGGAAGCGCGGCTTACGATTTTTCGGGTCGCGGCGGCGGCGGCGGGACGGGGCGGACGGCGGAAAGGAAGAGGTCGCCGTCGAAGAGTTCGACGGTCGGCGGACCCAGGCGGAGGGCGTCGACGAGACGGGAACGGCCGGCGCCGGCGGTTGGACCGGGGGCGGCGGCGCCGCCCACCAGCAGCGGCGCGACGTACGCCCGCACGGCGTCGACGGCGTCGGCGTCGAGGAAGCCGCCCAGTAGCCCCGGCCCACCTTCCACCAGCACGTTGGTCCAACGGCGC
>JBOFFD010000260.1:0-2301 GCA_051648425.1 Planctomycetia bacterium | reverse complement strand
GAAGCAACCGCCACTCCCCGAACATTTCCCCGCCGGCATTCTCCGAAACGAGTTTTCCCGCCTACAGCGCTTGGACATACGCAACGGCGAACCGTTCGACCGCGACCTCACCGAACTATGCGAAGACATCGTCCGCGTCACCTACAAGACGCAGTAACGACGGGTGGGTTCAGGGGCGGTCGGCGTCGTATACGATCGTGCTTTCGCCGGCGACGAGGCCCGTCGGTCCGGTCGATTCGTGGGTCGCGCGGACCGTCAGCCGTTGGTCGCCGGCTTTGGCGCCTTTGATCCGCAAGCGGGCCGTCGCCGTCGCGCCGATTTCCAGCTCGCCGATCGGCCCCAATTCGACCGCGCCGTCGCCGACGGAACCGACCAAGTCCCCCTCCGCCGCAACGACCGTCGCCCCCGGCGACAGTAACGTCTCCAACACGATCCGTCGGGCCGACGCCGTGCCGCGGTTCGTCAGTTCGACGGTGTATTCGACGACCTCCCCCACCGGAATCGGATCGCGGCGGTCGCGCACCCGCAGCACCAGCGCGGCGACGCCCGCCGCTTCAAACGGCGCGGCCGACTCCGCCAGCGTTTTGCCGTCCCACTCGACCCGCGTCCAAGTTGACGCGCCGGCCGTCGGCCGGTCGACCGTCACGGTCGCCGTCACCTCTCGGTGGGCGCCCGGTGGAATCGGGTCGAGCCGCCAAACGATCGCGCCGTTCGCCACCACGCCGTCGGCCGTAGCGCTTGTGTGATTCGGCAACTCCTCGACCAACCGCAACGACGGCGTGGCCGTCTTCCCGGTGTTCTCGACGCGCAGCGTGATCGCCGTCGGCCGACCGAGCATGTATTTGGTCGGCGCGGTCTTCGCCACCGTCACCCGCGGCTCGACGAAATCGACGTCGGCCCAGCCCCGCGCTCTTGTGACGTCGGCCTGACGCAGCTCGAAGCGCACCCGCCGCACGCCCGGCGTCGTTGAGCGCACCGCCAGCGTCCAGACCGTCGGTGCGTTTTCTTCGGTCCGGTCGCCGACGGCCTTTCCCTGCACGTCCGACGCTTCGACGCCCGCCGGCGGATAGACCCGCAGCCGCCAGTCGCCGGCCGCGCCGTCCAAGGAAGTCGTCGTCGTCACGGTGAGGTTCGTCCATGCGGCCACAGGCGCGATCGTCGACCCCGCGGCTTTCAATTCGATCGGCGGCGCGTTCGCGCCGACGGCCTTGGTCGTTTCCGATGACGCCTCGGGAGCGGGCGGCGGAGCCCGCCAGCGGACGACGCATTCCCCCTTCGCCAACACCACCGCCGGCCCCGGCGCCGACTGCGGACCGAGCAATTCCACCGCCACCGTGGTGACCACCAAAATCGGCGGCTCGGCGCCAGGCAGCCGGTCCGTCGGCAGTCGACCGGGGGCCTGCACCTTCGGGACGATCCGATTCGGCGGCGCGGCGGGCGTGTCGTCGGGAATCGCGATCGGTTTCCGCGTCACCGTTCCCGCCGGTCCCAACGTCCAATCTTGCCGTGGGTCGAGGTCCGGCGGCGGCAGACGAAAGGCGGCCCGACCGTCGGCGTCGGTCAGCGCTTCCATTGTCGCGACGATCGTTTCGCCGCCGGCCTCCACCGGGGGATTCTTCCAGCGGTAGCGCACCCGGTATCCCGCCAACGGTGCGGCGCCGACGGTCTCGCGGACGAAGGTTTCCAGCACCGTCGGCCCGACGACGAGGGCGTCTTTCGCGGAGGGAAAGACCGCCTCGGCCGACCGCCAATGCGTGCGCAGCGTGACCGCGGTCGGGCGGGCGGTGACGTCGGGCGACCGCACGGTCAACTGCATGTCACCCGGCTGCAGTGAATCGACGAGGCACCAGGCGTCGCCCGCGGCCACGTCGATCTGCCGTTGGTCGTCGCCGGCCAGTCGCAGCCGGTGGCCGCGGTTGCAGGTGTACGAGCGGGCGAAGGTGGGCGACCGTTTGTCGCCGGGCTTGCCCAGACGCGGGTCGTCGGCCACGCCGCGAATTTCGCCGACGCCTTGGCGCTCGATGGTCCACTCGACGGCGGCGTCAGGCAGCGGTCGGCCGTCGGCCCCCAAGACGGTCGCCAACAGCAGAATCGGCTTGCCGACCGGCTGCATCGCAGGAGGAGAGGTAACGCGCAAATCGCTGGGGGCGGGCGCCGGTGGCTCCGGCGGCGGCGGTTCGACCATCACCGGCAGCGACGGACCGGCGACTTGCAGGACGAGCGGTTCCACGCTCAGCACCACGGCCGCCGCCGTCGATCCGCGCGGCGTCGTCGGGCGAAGGGGTGGGAGGTAGTCGACCG
>JBOFFD010000259.1:0-8034 GCA_051648425.1 Planctomycetia bacterium | reverse complement strand
GCATCCGCTCGAACGGGGTGAGCAGGGCGAGATCCCAGCGGCCGCGACGGCCGAGTTCGGTCAGGTCGGCCCGGATGGCGGGAATGATGCGCCCGGTGGCGGACAGGCCGTCAAGCGCGGCGGTGAACCGTTCGACGCGCCGCTGGTCGTCGGCGGTCGATAGTCGCCGGCGCAGGTCGTCGTTTTCGTGTCGCAGGGCCGTCAGTTTGGCGGCGGGGTCGGCGGCGGCGGCGGCTGCCAGGGGGGTGGCGCCGGGGCCTTGGTCGCGCAGTTCGCGCAACCGATCGACGAGTTCGTCGGCGGCGGCGTCGAACGGTAGCGAAACCGGGATGTTCCACGCCGCCAACAGTTCGTTGACGGCGTCGACCACGGCCCGGACGTCGAGCGGATCATCGGACATGGCGAAGGTTCCTTTCGGTGGAAGCGGCGACGAGGGCGACGGAACGTCGGCGAGGCGCAGCACCCGTTGGAACGGTTCCTGCCCCGACACGACCGGGTGTTGGACGATGGCGACGTGCGTGAGTGCCAGCGGATAGACACGGCCGGCGCCGTCGCGGAAGTTTTCGACGGCCTCGATGGAGACCTCGGCGTCGGGGTCGGCGACGAGGCGGGCGGCGGTGGCGGGATCGGCGACGCCCAGGCGGGCGACGAGGCGGTCGCCGACGATGCGCAGCCCCAGCACGCGGCCGACGCGGTCGCGGGCGTCGCGGCTGTGGTTCCAGACCAGGTAGCTGGCGACGCGGTGGCGGCGCATGCGGTCGAAGGCGTCGACGAGGCGCTGCATCACGGCCGGCCCGACGCGCCAGGGGCGGGCCCATTCCGGCTTGCACCAGACGCCGACGCGGAGGACGTCTTTGTCGAAGACGGCGCGGAACGGGGCGGTCTGAACGACGGCGTCGACCGTGGAATCGGTGGTCGGGAGGGCCAGCCGGCGGAAGGCCCGGCCGCCGAAGGCGAAGCGACGGACGAGCGGGAGCGTCTGCGCGGGCGTCGTCGTTAAGAGAGCGGTCGGCGTCATTTCGTCTTCCCGTGTGAATCGGCGTCGGGGTCGATCTTAGTATGGAGCGGCGGGCGGATGTAATTAAGACGCGGCGGCGCGATGTTTCAGAACGGAATTCCGAAAGGCGCGGAAGGCGCCGGGGCGGGGGGCGCCGACGTACTCGAAGCTGGCGGTGGGTCGGTCGTAGGAACTGGTGCGCGCCCAGGGGCCGGCGCCGGGTTTGGGCGCGGCGCCGATTCGGCTGGGCGGGCGCGTCATCCACCAAAGGCGCGAGCGGGCGCGGGCGTGGATCATCGCCGGGTTCCCGGTGACGCTGCGGTAGGGTCGGCCGGTGGCGGCGTACAGCGACGCAATGTAGTTGCTCATGGCGTTGCCCAGGCCGACGCCTTGGAAGTCGGGCAGACAGACGGTGCGGTGTTCGCGCCAGCCGGGGCGCGTGGGTGCGGAAATGGTAAGACGGCGGTGAAGACGACCGGCGCGTCCTCTAAGAAGCCGACGTAGCATTGAGACGACGGGTGTAGGTTCGCGCTTAGATAGTGATGGTCCTTGAACAGTTCCCAAGCGGAACGATCGACCCGGCGGACGGTAAGAGCCAGTTCGGGGCGTCGCCGAAGCGACCTCCGGGAAAAGCGGTTCAGATGCGGTTCATACAGCCAGTCGACCGCCAGCCAGGGCAGGACGTCGTAGTGACAGGTGACGGCGATGAATTTGCGGTCGTCGCGGCGGACGAGTTTGGCGACGGCGGCCGACGCCACCTTGGCGACGGTGCGGTCGACCACGGAGGTGAATTCGTCGACGACGACCAGCGGCGCGCGGTCGGCCAGGGTGCGGGCGAGGGTGGCGCGGAACTGCTGACCGGTGGAGAGGGCGGCGAACGGCTTGCACCAGACGGGCACGCTGGAGAGGCCGACGGCCGACAGGGCGTGGACGACGTCGCGGGTGGGCAGGTCTTCGGGAAAATCGTCGACTAGGGCGCGGTCGCCGCGCCAATCGAACGGTCGGGCGAGGGCGTCGCCGAACAGTTCGCGGGCGACGGTCGACTTGCCGGAACCGCTGGGGCCGACGATGGCGCCGACGTTCCACGGTTGGTCGTCGAGCGGCAGGTCGACGTCCCAGACGACGCGGCTTTCCGTCGCGGGCGGATGGTCGAACATCCCTTGGACCTGGGCGAGCCGCGGCGAGGGTTGGACCTCGCAACGGCGTTCGATGCGGGTATGCACGAAGGTTCTCCTTCAATCTCGGGCGTCGGGAGGGTAGCGGTGACAGTGGTTGGTCAGCGGCCGCGACCGGCGCGGATGGCGCGACGGCGGAGGTCGACGGGGTCGCTCGCGGCGTCGGCCCAGTCGGCGGTCTCCCGCCAGCGTTCCTCCAGCGCCGCCAATCGCTCGTCGACGGCGTCGAGCCGGTGGTTGGTCCGCCGGGGGCTGCGTTCCTTGCCGGCGGCGACGGCGCGACGGGTCGGCCGTTCACGAACCGGGGAGGGTCGAGGGGCGTCGGCCGGGACCGGCGCGGCCGGTGGTGTCACCAGAGTGACAGCGTTTTCCGGCGCGGCGGCGGGCGGCGTCTCGGACGGTGGTTCGACCGGCGCGGACGGCGCGGATGGCGCGGACGGCGCGGGCGGCGGTTCAACCGGCGCGGCCGGGGGTTCGGGCGGGGTTGGCAACGGAGGCGCGGCGGCGCGTTCCATCGCGGCGAGTCGTTCTTCGAGCGCGGACAGGCGGGCGGCGGCGGTCGAACCCCCGGCGGCGCGGCGACGGCGTTTCATCGGTGTTTTCCTTTCAGACGGTGAGGGCGCGGACGTCGAGACGCCGGCGGATCAGTTCTTCCAACAACGCCGTCTGCTCGTCTTCGGTGTCGCACGAAATGAGGATTTCGTGGAACGGTCGGACGTCGGCGGATTGATCCGGGGCCGGATAGCGGCGGCGGCCGGCCTTCGGTCGGCGGCGGTTCAGCGCCAAGCGGCGTTCCGCTTCCGGCGGTTCGGCGGACGGCGACGATTGCAGGCGTCGCAGGCGGTCGGCGAGGTCGGAGCCGGTGGGCAGGTCGGCGATCTCGAGCAGCTTGGCGACGTCGACGACGCCTTCCGCGACCAGGGGCGAAAGTTTCGGCGACCGCAGCACCGACTGCACGAGCTGAAGCACCAGGCCGCGGCGCTGGGCGTCGATCGGCTGACAGACCAATGTCAGTTTCGCCCCGTCCAAGGCCGGTTCGTTGAGGCGGACCGCCTTCTCGACGACGTACTTTTGGAACGAGGCGGCGATCTGCGACAGGATGCCTTCGCAGGTCGCCTGCAAGACCTGCCAGTGGACGGCGGCCATGGCGTGGCTGCCGGTGGCGTCGTCTTGCGTGACGGCGCGTTCGGGCACGCCCAGCGAGCGCAGCGCGGCGGCGTCGAGACTGCGGCGACGGTTTTCCAGCGGTCCGGCGTCTTGCGTGGTGGTCGGGGGGGTGTAGTCCCAAAGCGGCTCGCCGGCGGCGCCGCGCTCCGAGGGCAGCACGGCGACGCCGCCGGAGCGGAGGCGGTCGAGCATGTGCAGGCCGTCGGAAAGCGGGTCGGCGGGACGACCGTCGGCGTCGGCGACCCGGCCGGCGCCGGGCAGCGGCGGATAGGACGACGGCGCCTTCAAGACGCCGTGCCCCAAGGCGAACTTTTCGTACCAGACCCGCTCGTTGTCTTCCAGGCGCCGCCGCTGCCGCCAGACCTCAAGGGGGGCGCCGAGGTACCGGCTGCGGCCGTGCGGCTCGCGGGGCGTCGGGTCGAGGGCGACCCACCACGCCTCGGCGGCCGGCACGTCGACCGGGGCGCCGCCGCGGACGTCGAGCCGAACGCCGGCGAAGCGGCCGTCGTCGGCCAAGAGCAGGCGGGTTTCGGCGAACGGCAGCGGGTCGAGACCACCCAGAAGATGGAGGCCGGCGGCGGGGTCGTAGCGGTACCAGCGATGGAAGGCGGCGCGGCCGAAACTGAAGCATTGCAGCGCCGCCGGCAGGCATTCGCGCCAGCGCTGGGTGAGGTTGGCGGCCAACAGCCGGGCGCGGTCGCCGCCGTCGACCTCGATGGCGGTCTTCGCCGACTGCACGACTGCCTGGACGACCAGTTTTCCGAGACGGAACTGGTAATCGCTTTCGACGGCTTCCACCAGTTGCAGAATGGAACGCGGTTCTTCGGCGCCGGTGCGGCGCAGGGCGCTTTGCACCCGGCCGCGGGTTTCCAGCGACGACGCGGCGGGGGGCGTCGGAGCGGGCGGCTTCAAGCTGAACGCCGTCGCACCGAAGAACGGGCGAAGACGGGACAGGATACGGGTCATGGCGGCGGCTCCGGTGTCATGAGGATGACGCTTGTGCGTTGATTCGTCGTCATCTTGGTGACGTTGTGGCGTCAGTGGCGAACGGTGAACCGGCGAGGAACGTAGGGCGGAACGCCGGTCCGCCCTACATTCGGGGCTTTCGTCCCGACGGAGGGAAGACTCCGCACGCCGTGCGATACCGAGGGAAATCACTGCCACACCGGGCGCGCGGAGCGGACGACGGGGGTGCGGCGGGCGGCTTCCAGGCCGAGGGCGGCGGCCCAGAAGCGGTCGCCGTGGCCGGCGGCGTCGCGGGTGGTCTGCACGGTGCTGCGGCCGTCGACTTCCGTCGGTCGGGCGACGCGCTGCAGGTCGTCGCGCAGCACCGGGTCGTCGGGGATGCGCACTTGGCGTTGGTCGAAGGCGACGGCGAGCTGGTCGGCCAGCCGACCCTGCACGCCGCCGGTGAGGAACACCCGTTCCAGACGGCGGGGGTGGTCGCGCTTGAGTTCCTCGGCGAGCTGCATGCCGATGCCGCCGGCGTCGATGCAGGCGCGAACGCACCGCGGGTCGGCCAGCCGGCGGGCCACCGCCGCCCGTTGGTCGGCGAACGCGGTGCGGTGCAGCACGGCGATTTCGCGGCACCAAAAGACGTCGCCGACGCGCTGCCAGGTCCACAGCACGGTGCGGTCGGACGTTCGTCCGACGTCGACGCCGAGGTATGTTTCCCCCGAGGGATCGCGCGGCGCGGCGTTGGTCCAGAGGCAGTCGGCGGTGCAGGCGGCCAGGGCGGCGGAACGCAGCAGCACGCCGTCGTCGTCATCAAGGAAGCGGCCGGCGAGTTCCTGTTCGGCCTGGCGGGCGGTGTAGCGGGCGCGGACGGCGTCCTCGAAGTCGGCGGGCAGGAACGGGTTGTCGGCGGTGGCGGCTCGCACCAAGTCGACGTCGGGGCGGTCGGCGGTGAAGACGGCATGGGTCCAGTGGCGGACGCCGCGCGGGGTGAAAGTGGCGGAGAGCCAGCCGCTTTCGCCCTTCTCACGGAGCGAGGCGAGGACGACGTCCAGCACGTCGGGGTGCAAGAGGCCGGCTTCGTCGAGCCAGGCGCCGGAGAGGTTCGGTCCGCGCAGCGACTGGGGGTCGTCGGCGCCGCGGAGGGTGACGCGGGCGCGACCGCCGTCGGCGGTGGCGAACCAGCCGCGGAAATCGGTGCGGCGCAGACGCACCCGCCGACCCAGACGCTCGGCCAGTTCCAGAAAGCTGGGCAGGGCGGTGTCCTTGAGGATCGGCAGGGTCGGCGAAACGACCATGTAGAAGCGGCCGGCGCGGGCGCGGCGCAGCAGATCGTACGCCCCGACGAACGACTTGCCGGCCCCACGGCCGCCGACGAAGCCGCGCAGCCGAGCGGTCGATTCCACGAAGCGCCACTGCGCCGCGTGCAAAACGATCGGTCGGCGGCGTACGAGGACGCGCGGATCGGCGGCGACCGAAGACTGCATGGAAATCCCTCCTTGAATAAGTATACATATGTTCATTGTGTCGGCGCTAGAGGCGCGACGGGATTTCCAGCGGCCGGCGGGGGAAAGACTCGTGGATGGGAGGGGTGCGACGGGAAGAGCGGCGGGCGCGGGTTCGCCCTGCCCGTCAGAAGCGGCGGGCAGGGTGAACGTCACGAGACGAAGAGCCGGGTCAGACGATTTTCGGCATGACGAACGGGGCGCGGTACTCGCGGGTGAGCAGGCGGTTGGCTTCTTCGTCGCTGCCGAAGGTTTCGGTCTTGGGGTCGAAGTTCAGCTTGCGGCCGACGCGGTAGGCGATGTTGGCCAGATGGCCCAGCGTGCTGGAGAAGTGGCCCTCGACGGCGCTGGCCGTCAGGTCGCTGTTCTTGCGGCTGCGCACGGCCTTGGCGAAGGCGGCGAAGTGGCTCTGTTCGCTGTTGGAGCCGGCCATGCTCTTGCCCGGTTCGTTGTTCTTGCCGAAGAACGTCTTCCATTCGGAGCCGGCGAGGACGAGGTAGCCCTCCGAGCCGTAGAAGATGTTGCCGACGCGCACGCCCGATTCGTCGTTGGTGGGCAGGCCGCGGACTTCAAACTGCATCTGGCAGTCGCCGTAGTCGTAGAGGGCGGTTTGCGTGTTCGGGGTGACGCCGTCGTCTTCGTAGCCGAACCGGCCGCCGAAAGAGACCACCGAGTTCGGGTGGACGTTCTTCCCCAGGCCCC
Source organism: Planctomycetia bacterium (assembly GCA_051648425.1). Lineage (GTDB taxonomy): Bacteria > Planctomycetota > Planctomycetia > Kolteriales > Kolteriaceae > JBOFFD01. The sequence goes on along the minus strand of JBOFFD010000259.1, from coordinate 1,534 downwards.
AACGGGCGACGTCGAGCTGGTGCACCCCCTGGTTGCCGATGTCGCCGTTGCCGTATTCCCAGTTCCAGTGCCAATCGTAGTGCACGAAGCGGCGCGAGAAGTTTCGTTCGGCGGCCGGGCCTTGCCACTGGTTCCAATCGAGGGTCGTCGGGGGCGCGGCGTCCGGGCGTTTGCCGATCGACGGCCGCCACTTGTAGCACAGCCCCTTGGCGAGATGGACCTTGCCGATGCCGCCGTCGTGCAGGAACTTCATCGCTTCCTGCACGTTCGCCAGGCCGCGGTTCTGGGTGCCGTGCTGGCACAGCCGCTGGTACTTGTCGGCCGCTTCGATGAGCCGGCGGCCTTCCGAAACGTTGTGCGAGATCGGCTTCTCGATGTAGACGTCTTTGCCGGCCTGCATCGCCCAGACGCCGACCAGCGCGTGCCAGTGGTTCGGCGTGGCGGTGGTGACGACGTCGACGTCCTTGTCGTCGAGGACGCGGCGGAGGTCGGCGTAGCGCTTGATGCTGCGGCCGGTCTTCTTGGCGAACTCGTCGCAGCGGCCGCCCAAGACGTCGGCGTCGACGTCGCACAAGCCGACGATTTCGACGTCGTCCAGTCCCTCGAAGGCGCCGACGTGGGCCATGCCCCGGCCGTTGACGCCGACGACCACTACGCGCAGCACGTCGTTGCGGGCGGCTTCTTTCGGCGCGGCGGTTGCAGTGGACGCGCCAACGGCGGCCGTTCCGGCGGCCAAGGTGGCGCGCAGGAAGTCGCGGCGGCCGGGTGCCGAGGGGGTGGTGGATGGGGAACGGTCGCGGTCGGCCATGTCGACGCCTCCTGGAAAAGATCGTTGGGGAAAGCCGTACAGGGTGGGTGGGGCCATCGTACCGCGTCCGAACCTAAAGCGTCAAGACTTCGTCTGTTCCACCGAGGAACCCGCCCATGAACGCATTGAACGAGACGATGGAGCGATACATCACCGAAAGCGACGCCAATTTCACCGACGGACGGGCGAACAACGCCTGGGACGACGACTTCGTGCTTCACGGACCAAGCAAAAAGGACTGGCCGATGCCTCCGCGCTTTCTGGCTTCGACCGCGTCGGTGCTGCTGGTGGCCGGCTGCGCCGACCGCACCGCGCCGCTGTCGCGCCACGTCGGCGAGCAATGCACGGTGCAACTGCGCCGCGGCGACGCCCTGGGGGCGGCGGGCGAAGCGCCGGTCGCGCCGACCACGACCAACCTCAACGGAGCCGACGTGAACCTCGTCGGCGTACTGAAGCAGGTGCGCGAAGGCTGGGTGGTGATCGAATCCCGCGGCCGGTTGTTCCACCTGCCGACGAGTTCGATCCTGCTGATCGAGTTCGCGGTGAAGGAAAAGAAGTGAGACGTCCGTACGCGGCGGCGAAAGTTCTCAGCGGGGGACGCAGGTGACCTTCGCCTCGCCCAATTCGATCTTAACGTCCGGGCGGCCGTCCTGCGGCTTGAAGATCATTGTTCCGGTCGCGGTGAATTCATCGCCCTTCTTCGGAGGCTTGGGCAACTGGGCCACG
>JBOFFD010000258.1:0-3127 GCA_051648425.1 Planctomycetia bacterium | reverse complement strand
TCGGAATAGCCGCGCGGATCTTGATACTCGTCTTGCACGATGCACCTCCCGGTGTTGAACCCCGCTCGCCGCGAAGTATTATAGGAAACCGGTCGCGATCGAAAACTTACCGACTTACATCCGTGCCGGCGTAATACAGTACCGAAGAGCATGTCTCTTACGGCACTCGATTGGCTTATGAAGTGCGAGCGAGTCTCAACAGCGTTCCTTGCAGTAGTGCCGCTCCACTTCGATCTATCGGGTCGAAATGGGTCACATTAGCGTTCGATGCTTTAGAGTCATCGATCCTCTTGAACGAATGCAGCTTTGCGCAACAGGAAAAAATGATAGCGGATTGCGCATCTAGTTTCGCTGTGCTTGCCAGTTCATTGCAAGAGATCGATGGCTCGTTGGGAATTCTGTTGGAAGACGAGTCAGTGAACAGGGCGCTACTGCTCCTTGGGAACGAAAAGCAATTGAGCGTAATTCATCAAACCTGCCATCGGTATACCCAATCGCCTAAAACATGGAGGTATGGTTTTGTGGTCTAACGGATGATTCTAGTGTAGCGAATCGTTAATCCGGGAACTTATCCGCCGTCGGCCGCGTCGAAGGGGTGGCGACGGAGGGTTTTGCCATGCGGATAGCGGCGGCGATCGTTTTGACGGACGACGAACGGACGGTCCTCGAAAAGTGGGCGCGCGGCCGCAGCACCCCCGCCCGCCTCGGCCAGCGGGCCGCGATCGTGCTCGCCGCCGCCGCCGGCCGCCGCAACGACCAGATCGCCGCCGACCTCGGCTGCACCCGCCGCACCGTCGGCGTTTGGCGCGACCGCTTCCGCGACCGACGTCTGGCCGGCATCGAAAAGGACACAACCAGGCAGGGGCGCCCGCGCACCGTCACCCCCGAAGTCGTCGCCGCCATCCTCGACAAGACGACCCGTGAAAAGCCCGCCGCCACCCACTGGAGCACCCGCACCCTCGCGGCCGAACTTGGCGTGTCGCAGTCCGCCGTGTCGCGGGTTTGGCGGACCCACTAGCTCAAGCCGCATCTGGTCGAGACGTTCAAGGTCTCGAACGACAAGCGGTTCGCCGAGAAGGTCGTCGACGTCGTCGGCCTCTCTCTTAGTCCGCCGGAAGACGCGCTCGTCTTAAGCTGCGACGAGAAGACTCAGATGCAGGCGCTCGACCGGACGCAGCCGAGCCTGCCGATGTATCCCGGCCGCAACGGAACGCTGACGCACGACTACAAACGGAACGGGACGACGACGCTTTTCGCCGCGATGGACGTGAAGACCGGCGTGGTGATCGGGCAGTGCATCAAACGACGCGCCATCAGGAATGGATGAAATTCCTCAAGCTGATTGACGAGTCGACCGATCCGTCGCTCGACCTCCATCTTATCTGCGACAACGATGCGACGCTCAAACATCCGGCGGTGAAACGTTGGCTGAAACGACGTCCGCGGTTCCACGTTCACTTCACGCCGACGAGTTCGAGCTGGCTGAACCTCGTGGAACGCTGGTTCCGCGAACTGACGCAGAAGCGGCTGCGGCGGGGCGTGTTCAAAAGCGTGGCGGAACTGGAGGAGGCGGTGGAGGAGTTCGTCGAACGGCACAACGACCGGACGGTGAAAGGCTATCGCTGGACCGCCGGAGCGGAAGAGATCATCGCCAAATACCACCGCGCCCGGGCGGCGCTGGTTAAGGTCGCATCTAATTGACTCACTACACTAGAAGCCATCTTCGAACGTTGAGACGACCCCGAAGACGACCCGGCGGAGGATTTTTTCATGGACGACTTCCCGCTCCGCCCCGTCTCCCGCACGCCCGACGGCGCCGCGATCACGCCCACCGTCGCCGTCGCGCCGCGGCCGGCCGCCGTCGAAACGCCGTCGCCCGCGCCCATCAAGGCGACGCCGGCGCCGCGTGAGTCGAAGCGGTCCAGCTCGTTCGGCTGGCTGACCGCCTGCCTGCTGGTCGCGTCGGGGCTGTTGTCGTACGGCTTGTCGGGCGGCCACCTCGCTCCGCCGGCGTTGCAATCGACCGCCCACGCCGCGCCGGCCGTCGCGGCGCCGAACACGGTTCCCATTGAAACCATCGCCCTCGGCCGCCGTACACTGGGTGAGAACCCCGAACTGTCGGACGCCGAGCGGCGGGCGTTCGTCGACCCCGACCCCGACCCGGCGACCTGGCGCGAACTCCGCTTCCGCATGACCAAGGCTGACGGCGGCGGCCTCGACGTCCACCTGCTGCGGCCGCTCGACTGGATCGCCGCCGCGGGCGCCGCCGCGCCGATCGTCGCCCCTGCGCTACCGCGTTCGGCCGTCGTCGGATTCCTCTTCCCTCACATCGTCATCAGTAAGGTGCTGACGATTTGACGGACAGGCCGAGTGCTTATTTCCAGGCCGAGACGTGGGTTTCGAACTGGTGCGGGGTCAGGTAGCCGAGCGACGAGTGCTTCCGCTCGAATCGGTAGTAGCGCACGTACTCGCCGACGATCGCTCGGGCCGACTCAACACCCTCATCGTCGGCGATCGCCAGTTCCCGCTTCAATCAACCGTGGCCAGTTCGCGAAGCACGAAGGCTGGGTTGCGGACCAAGTTCGATCGGGTAAGAATGTCGAAGTTGAAATCCAGTTGATCTGCCAGTGAAAGTCCGCAAAGCCTGTGCGCGTGAGATACATTACAACCGTGGATGGAGTAAAAACCACGAAGATTTTCGGGAACTAAGACGATGCAGCGAGATATCGAAGAAACCGTCGAAGAAATTCGGATGCGAATGAACGGTTGGGAGCTCGTCTGCAAATAGCGAGATGACGCGTGCATTCGCGGAGAACAAGATTACAACGAAGCGCAGGCGATTGGCATGGGTGAATACATGAATTTTTTTTTCAGCAGTATTGTGCGTCGACGGCTATTACGCCGGCATGGATGTAAGCATCTAATTTCCGGATTTCATGGACTCTCCTATAATTATTCCACATCCGGTGGGATTCAAGAATGGGGAGGGGCGCATCGTGATCGACGACCATGATGATCCGCGCGGCTATTCCGACGAGACGCTCGAAGTGCTGCGGCGGCTCGCCGTCCGCGCGAAAAACAACGGCTGGTCGGTGGAAGACGTCGCGGACGTCTTCGGCGTCCACCG
>JBOFFD010000257.1:0-1868 GCA_051648425.1 Planctomycetia bacterium | reverse complement strand
CGCGGCGACCGAGACGGCGCCCGCCGCGAAGCGGAAGACGGTTGATACGACAAGCGGCCCGATCATTAGTCGGGCGGTGCGGTAGAGCGGCGTGTGCCGACCGTCGGTGAGGTGCAGAAACGCGGCGCCGTCGACGCAAAGCTTCGCCAGACCGGCCGCGACAGCGACCGACGCCAATGCCTTGGCAGCGCCGGCTTCGCCGAACGCCACGTCGATCGCGGCGGCGACCGCGGCGCCTAGCCAGGCGGTCGTTAGAAAGAATTTCGCATTAACCCCCACCAACGTCCATTGCGGCCGTTTGGTGAAGGCGTAGATCATCGCCGAGCAGAACACGCCGACGAACCCCGCCGCAACCGCCGCGTATTCCAAAGCCCCCTTCCAAGGCGCCAGCCACGCCGGTCCGAACGGCGCCGCCGCGGCCGCGAACGCCAACGCCGGGAAAGCGCCGAAGGCGATGATTTCCCGACTGAGCCACGAGCGACGCAGATTCAGAAACGCGCGGAAGGCGTACAGCGGCCGACCAAGGTGCGAAGTGGCGGCCACCAGCCCGACCACCCCCAACGCCAACGCCGTGAGCGAGCCGACGAGCGCGTGCCGGGGCGCGGCTCCCGCGGTGAAAACCTGGGCGGCGAACGCCCCGACCGACGCCTGGGTGAGCACCAACATGGCCGACAGCGACGGATGGCCGTGCTGCAGTCGAACGTCCCAGTAATCGGCCGGCAGTAGGTTGCGGGGCGTCGGTTTCTTCGTCTTAAAGACGGTCGTGGGCAGAGTAAGACCGGGGTCGGCGGCGCCAGGTAGGAAGACGGTCGCCTCGGCGTCGCGGCGGACGACGTCGACCGACGTCAGCGTGATGCGGATCGCCTGGTTGGGGCAGGCCTGCACGCAGGCGGGGGCTTCGTCGGCCGCCAGCCGGTCGCGGCACATGTCGCACTTGCGGACGATGCCTTTACCGTGGTTGTACTTCGGCACCTCGTAAGGGCACGCGAGCGTGCAGTACTGACAGCCGATGCACTGGTCGTCCAGGTGGCGGACGATGCCGGTGACGGGATCTTTCTCATAGGCGTTGACCGGACAGCCGATCGAACAGGCCGGCTCCAGGCAGTGGTGACAAGCGGTTGTCACATGCTGAAGAACGGGCAGGGCGGACGTACCGCCGACGAGCAGGCCCACGGAGCGCCACGTCTCGTCTTCGTCGAGGCCGTTCTGCGAATGGCAGGCGGCGACGCACGCCTTGCAGCCCGAACAGGCGTCGAGATCGACCTCGAAGGCGTACTGCTCGCCCGGCCCCGGATGCGTTAAGGGGATCAGGTCGCGGTACAGGGGCGCGGCCGCCGGCGATTGCAGCTCGGCGTGCCGCCGACTGAACCGCTCGACGGCCGTCAAATCCCGCTGCTCGGAAAGCAGCGCGGCGATGAGGGGGTCGCCCGCGGGGGGCGACCCCTTCGGTTTGGTAGCGGCGGCGATGCTCACGACGCGGCCTCGACGGCGGGGGCGTCGATCTTGTCGTCGCTCTTTTCACTCTGCTCTTGAAGCATCCGCATCTCGACCGCCGTCCGCCACGAACCCGCGGTGTAGGCGATGAGCAATGCGCCGAAGGAGGCGACGCCTAGCAGCACCAAGCCGCCGGCGTAGCTGCCGGTGTACTGACGGATCGTGCCGAGAAGGGTCGGCAGCAGGAAGCCGCCGAAGCCGCCCGCCGCGCCGACGATCCCGGTGACGACGCCGATTTCCTTCGAGAAGACCTGCGGCACGAGTTGGAAGACGGCGCCGTTGCCGGTTCCCAAGAGAGCCAACAGCAAGACGAGCAGCGCCCCGCCGACGAAGAAGGTAGGCGAGGTCGCCAAGAGAAGCAGAATGCCGCCGCA
>JBOFFD010000256.1:0-3995 GCA_051648425.1 Planctomycetia bacterium | reverse complement strand
TATGGGCGGATTCGTCGCGCTGCGCAGTCGCATGGGCGATGGAAGCTGCTTCTCGTTCGAGTTGGAGTTCCCGGCCGACGATTCCCACGACCGGGAAGTCGACGAGCTTCGCCGCCGACTCGAAGGCCGCCGCGTCCTTCTGACGAGCCGGTCGAATCCGTTGCGCGAGATGATCGCCCGACGCTTGACGGCCAACGGCCTCGTCGCGGTGGCGGCCGACTCGTCCAACGACCCGGCGTCTTACGAAGTCGTCGTCGCCGACGCCGAAGAAGCCCCCGATCCATCGCGCCCGCCGACGCCGCGGGTCGCCCTAGAGGACCCGTTCACCGGCGTCGTTGAGACTTCCACCGCCGCCGTGGGGCTGCAGCAGCCGTTCCTGGGAATCGATCTGATCCGCGCTCTCGACGCCGCCGTCAACGTCGCGACGAATCGAGCCGAGGAGGCCGTCGCGCCCGCGTCGACCATCGAGAGCGATTGGTCGGCGATGAACGTCCTGCTGGTGGAAGACAATCCGGTGAACCAATTGGTGGCGGCCGACATGCTGCGCCGCTGCGGCCCGAACGTGGCGGTCGCCGACGACGGCCGGGAAGCCGTCGCCGCCGCCGCGGAAAACCGCTTCGATTTGATCCTGATGGACGTGCAGATGCCGGTGCTCGACGGCATGGGCGCGACCCGCGAAATCCGCGCGGCCGAAGCCCGCGACGGCGTCCGCACGCTGATCTACGCCATGACCGCCCTGGCGCAGGACGCCGACCGCGACAACTGCCTTGAGGCCGGCATGGATGGGTTCATCACCAAGCCGCTCAAGATGACCGACCTGGCGGGCGTCTTGCGGGCCGCGGCTGGCACGAAGAAACAGCCGACGCCGACGTAGGTTGCTCCGTCACGTCGCCGGGTGCAGCGCCGCCCGCAGCGTCTGCGAGGCCAAAAGCAACGCCCCCTTCGCGGCGTTCGTGCCCGCCAACGCGTGCAGCATGACGAAGTCGTGGATGATCCCCTGGAACCGCACGGCCGTGGTCGGCACGCCGGCCTGCCGCAGCTTGTTCGCGTACGCCTCTCCTTCGTCGCGCAGTACGTCGGCCTCTCCGGTGACGACCAGCGCGGGCGGCAGACCGGCCAGTTGCTCCAACGTCGCGCGAAGCGGCGACGCCGTGATCTCGTTCCGCCGCGCTTCATCGGTGGTGTATTGGTTCCAAAACCACTGCATGGCGTCGCGCCGCAAGAAGTAGCCGGTGGCGAACTCGTGGTACGACGGCGTTTCAAAGGCGGCGTCGGTCACCGGGTAGAACAGCACCTGCTGGAGGAAGGTTGGGCCGCCGGCGGCTTTGGCCAGCAGCGTTGTCGCCGCGGCCATGTTCCCGCCGACGCTGTCGCCGGCGATCGCCAGTCGCGTTCCGTCCAACCCGTGGTCGCCGCGTTGCTTCGCCGCCCACTGGGCGACGGCGAAACATTCATTGATCGCGGTCGGATACTTCGCCTCCGGCGACAGCGAGTATTCCGGGAAGACGACCGCCGCGTGGGAATCGACCGCCAGCTTGCGAACCAGGCGGTCGTGGGTGTGGGCGTTGCCGAACACCCAACCGGCGCCGTGGACGTACAAGATCGCCGGCAGCGGCCCGGCGACACCCTTCGGCCGCACGAGGCGCACCGACACCGACCCCGACTCCCCCACCGGCACCACCACCGTGGTTTCGTCGACCGCCGGCTTGTCCACCGGACTCGACTGCACGTCGTCTACGACCGTCCGCCCCTTCTCAGGCCCCAAGTCGAAAAGAAACGGCGGTTGGGCGGTCGCAGCGGCGAATTCCCGCGCGGCCTTTTCCAGATGGACGTTCGACGCCATGACCTTCGAGCCTCCTTAAAAGCATGCGATCCAACGTCAAGGTATCGAAAGTCGGACTGTAGGCTGAAAAAAGCAACGCGCAAATGATCTTTGATGAAACGCGTGGGATCGACGGGGCGCCATCGGCGCCTTGAGAAAAAATAGGGAGTTTCGACGAATCGCGTTGCAACGAAGCGGAAGCGAAGTTACTACTTGGAGGCGAATACAGGGAAGGCGGGCGTCGCCTGGCGTCCGACCGTCGCACCGGGGGAATACGTCGCCGACGCAACGGCGACGGAGTTGCAACGCATGGTCGTCTTCAACACGCTGAAGCCGTTGCACGATGCGCTGGGCGCCGAACTGACGGCGGCCGCCGCGCGAGTGGTGGAAGGCGCCTGGTACATTCTGGGCGCCGAGGGCGAGGCCTTCGAGCGCGAGTTCGCCGACTACTGCGGGACGGCGTACGCCGTCGGTGTGGCCAACGGCACCGACGCCGTCGAACTGGCGCTGCGGGCGGCGGGCGTTGGCTCCGGCGACGAAGTGATTACTGTCGCCCTCACGGCCGTCGCTACGGTCTGCGCCGTCGAACGAACGGGCGCGACCCCCGTGTTGGTCGACGTCGATCCCGCCACCGCGACGATGGACCCGGCCGCCGCCGAGGCTGCCGTCACCCCGCGCACCCGCGCCCTGCTGCCGGTACATCTGTACGGCCATCCGGCCGACATGGATCGACTGACGGCGCTCGCGGAACGCTACGGTCTCCACCTCGTCGAAGACTGCGCCCAAGCGCACGGCGCCCGTTGGCGGGGCCGCCGGGTCGGCTCGATCGGCGCCTGCGGCGCCTTCAGTTTCTACCCCACCAAAAATCTCGGAGCGCTTGGCGACGGCGGAGCCGTCGTCACCAACGACCCCGCGACGGCCGACCGACTGCGTCGGCTGCGGAACTACGGTCAAAAGAACCGCTACCAACACGTCGAACGGGGCGTCAACAGCCGGCTCGACGAGATGCAGGCGGCGATGCTGCGGGTGAAGCTGCCCCGGCTGGACGAGCACAACGACGCCCGCCGTCGGATCGCGGCGCTGTACGCCGATCGCCTGCCCGACGTCGCCGGCGACTTGATATTGCCTCGCGCGGTCGGGCCGATCGAACATGCGTACCATCTGTACGTCGCCCGATCGCGCCGCCGCGACGAACTAAGAAACCGTCTTACCCAGGCGGGCGTTGAAACACAGATCCACTACCCGACGCCGGTCCATCGGCAGCCGGCGTACCTCGACCTCGGAATGGCGGCGGGAAGCCTGCCGGTCACCGAACGGCTGGCCGCCGAAATTCTTTCCCTGCCGATGTACGTCGGTCTTACGGATGGCGACGTCGACGCGGTCGCGGCGTCGTTCGACGAGTGTCTTAGACGCGCCGCCTGACGATGGTTCGGGCGAACCGGCCGGGTCCGGCCGCCCTCGCTCTCCGGCCCCCTGGTTCAAATTCCGCGGTCCACATCAGCACCTCTCGATCCTGAACTCGACGCGCCGTATGAGACTTAAAGGAGAGTGCGAAAGCCGCGGAAATCCACCGCTTACGTTCACATCCCTGCCGGGACTTCTATTGACATCGAAAATGAAGAACTCTATGGACAGCGAACCGGCGGTAGTCCGGCATTCGATCCGCGTCGAGTGTCATTGAAAAAGGGTCGTCCTCCAATGAACATCGCCATCGTCACTGGTTCCGCCGGCTTGATTGGGGCGGAGTCGAGCCGTCGATTGGATTCCGAAGGGTATCAGGTCGTCGGGATCGACAACGACATGCGCCGGTATTTTTTCGGCGCGGAAGCATCGACCGCCTGGAGCCGCGGCCATCTACAGGCGACGCTGCGGAACTATCGGCACCGGTCGGTCGACATCCGCGACGAAAAGGCGATCGACGTGGTATTCAGTGAGTTCGGGGACGATGTCAAACTGATCATCCATACGGCCGCTCAACCCTCCCACGACTGGGCGGCCCGTGAACCACTAACCGACTTTACCGTCAACGCTCTAGGAACCCTCGTCCTCTTGGAAGCGGCGCGGAAGCACTGCCCGAAAGCGACCTTTGTTTTCACTTCGACGAACAAAGTGTACGGCGACAACCCGAACGACCTGCCGTTGGTCGAACTGGACGGTCGATGGGAGATCGCCG
>JBOFFD010000255.1:0-4344 GCA_051648425.1 Planctomycetia bacterium | reverse complement strand
CGGCGGCGCTGGCCGAGTGCGGCGTCCGCCAAGTCTTTCACGGCGTCGCCTTCAAGCCGGGCAAACCACTCTGGTTCGGCGTCCATGACGGCGGCGTGGTCTTCGGCCTGCCGGGCAATCCGGTCAGCGTACTGGCCTGCTTTGAAGTGTTCGCGCGAACCGCCGCCCGCGCCCGGTTGGGCTTCACCGACCCGCTGCCGCCGATGGTCGACGCCCGCCTCTCGGCCGATTTCCCCTACTCGACGCGCCGAACGACCTATCACCCGGCCCGGCTGCAACCGACGTCCACCGGTTGGACCGTCGAACCCGCCACCTGGAAAGGCTCGCCCGACCTGCGGGCGATGGTCGACGCCGACGCGCTGGTCGTCCTGCCCCCCACCGAAACCGGCTACACCGCCGGCACGATGCTGCGAACGTTGTCCGTCGACCGCTGAACACCCCTCAATTCATCGACGGATTTTCCGGGGCTTTGCGGACGTTCAGCGAGCGGAAGATCGTTTGCTGATTCACCTCGGCCATGACCGACCGCCACAGCGATTCGACGTCGCCGAAGACCTGATTCGCGGTCGCGGGCAGGGTCAGCCACGCTAGTTCGCTCATTTCCCGTTCAAGCTGCCCCGGCCCCCAGCCGGCGTGGCCTAGAAAGAAAATCGCGCTCTCCCCGGCGGCCACCAGTCTTTCCATTTCCGCTTTGTCGGTCGTCAGAAACAGTTCGTCGGTGACGCGCAGGTTGCCCAGGTCGGGCCGTCCATGCACGGCCATCAACGAACTGCTCACCGGCCCGCCGCCGCGCACCTGTTCATCGCCGTCGTAGTCGTCGTCGCTGACCTGCGACCAGATGTCCTTCAACGACAAGTCGATTTCCCGGTTCAGGACGAGGCCCAGCGCGCCGTCCTCGTCGTGCAGAGCCATCAAAACAACCGTCTCGTGGAAGTTCGGATCCTCCATGCTCGGCGACGCGATGAGCAGTTTCCCTTGCAGTTGGTTCAATCTCGATCCTCGCACGCGGCGGTTCGGTTGGTTCGGGGGGAGTGCCGACGCCTTCCATCGTACGCGCGCGGCCGCCGTTCGGGGAGGTAGAATCGGCGCGACCGGCCGCCAACCGGCTCGAACCGGCGGCGACGGACGGCGGGCGGTTGACCATCGTCGGCGCGGCCCGTAGAAACAGGCCGGCGTGGCGCAACTTCGCCGACGGTCGAGACGAACGTCGCCGGCGGTGCCCCGGTATTCGATGAAACAGCCCGGGGCGGCCGACCCCCCGGCGATGCGAGAAAGAGACGAAGGTACGATGCAGCGGACCCTGGTGCTCCTGAAACCCGACGCCGTGGCTCGCCGACTGGTCGGCACGATCGTCGGCCGCTTCGAAGCCAAGGGCCTTTGGCTGGTCGGCCTCAAGCTCATGAACATGAGCCAGGCGCTCGCCGACGAACATTACGCCGAGCACAAGGAACGGCCGTTCTTCAAGGATTTGTGCTCGTTCATGACCAGCTCGCCGCTGGTCGCCCTGGTGCTGGAAGGGCCGGACGCGATCGCGCTGGTTCGCAAGCTGGTCGGCAAGACGAAGGTGCTGGAAGCCGAACCGGGCACCATCCGCGGCGACTTCGCGGCCAGCACGCAGCAGAACTTGATTCACGCTTCCGACAGCCCGGAGTCGGCCGCCCGCGAAATCGGCATTTGGTTCAAGGCCGACGAACTGGTCGCCTTCAAGCCGTGCGACGGCAAATGGGTCACCGAACAACTGGTCTGACGCCGCCCCGGTCCACCGGTCGGACGGCGAACCTTTCCCGGCCGCGGCGAGTCGGCCCGACGTCCGCGGCGACGCGCCGACGTCGGCGCCGCCCCGATCTTACACCATCCTTTAAGACCCGGCCTTCGGGTGGAAGTCGTTCACCATGCGTCACGTCTTGTCGGCCTTAGTGCAAAACCAGCCCGGCGTGTTGGCCCACGTCTCCGGCATGCTCGCCTCGCGCGGCTTCAACATCGACAGCCTCGCCGTCGGCACCACCGAAGACCCCCAGCTTTCCCGCATGACCTTCGTCGTCCGCGGCGACGACAAGACCCTCGACCAAGCCCGCAAGCAGTTGGAAAAGATCGTCACCATCGTCAAGGTGATGGACATCAGCCAACGGTCGTTCGTCGAACGCGACCTCGTGCTCGTCAAGATTTCCTGCACCGCCGGCCGCCGCATGGAACTGACGTCGCTGACCGAGATCTTCCGCGGAAAGATCGTCGACGTCTCGCAGACCGCCGTCATCGTCGAAATCTCCGGGACCGAGAATAAGATCGAGGCGTACATCGACATGGTTCGACCGTTCGGCATCCTGGAACTGGCGCGCACCGGCCGGGTCGCGCTGGTGCGGGCGTCGCAACCCGACAAGGATGCCGTCGACGCGGCGTCCGCCGGCGCCCCCGCCGAGCCGCCGGCCCGGGCCGAGATCGCCGTGGGCGAAGGCTTGTAAGCCCCCGCGCCTCTAAGAAACACTCCATCGACCGTTTGACAAGGAAAGACTGACATGCCGCTGGTGATCTACTACGACGACGACGCCGACATGAGCGTTCTGAAGGGTAAGAAGGTGGCCGTCGTCGGTTACGGCAGCCAGGGCCACGCCCAAGCCCAGAACCTGCGCGACAGCGGCGTCGACGTCGTCATCGGCCAGCGGCCGGGCGGCGCCAACTACGAGCTCGCGGTCGAACACGGTTTCAAGCCGGTGCCGGCCGCCGAAGCCGCCGCCGTCGCCGACGTCATCAACATCCTGCTGCCCGACGAACACCAGGGCGACGTCTACCGCCACGACATCGCCCCGCACCTGAGGCCGGGCAAAGTCCTCATGTGCTCGCACGGGTTCAACATCCACTTCGGTCAAATCGTTCCGCCGAAGGGCGTCGACGCCTTGCTGGTGGCTCCCAAAGGCCCCGGCCACCTTGTCCGCAGCGAGTTCGTCAAGGGCGGCGGCGTCCCCTGCCTCATCGCCCTCTCCGACGGCGCCAGCGCCGACACCAAGGCCATCGGCCTCGCCTACGCCAAGGGCATCGGCGGCACTCGCGGCGGCGTCATTGAAACCACCTTCCGCGAAGAAACCGAAACCGACCTCTTCGGCGAACAGGCCGTCTTGTGCGGCGGCGTCTCGGCTCTCGTGAAGGCCGGGTTCGACACCCTCGTCGAAGCCGGCTATCAGCCGGAAATGGCCTACTTCGAGTGCATGCACGAACTCAAGTTGATCGTCGACCTGCTCTATCAGGGCGGCCTCAACTACATGCGCTACAGCATCTCGAACACCGCCGAATATGGCGACTACACCCGCGGCCCGCGCATCGTCACCGACGAAACCCGCGCCGAAATGAAGAAGATCCTCAAGGAAATCCAGTCCGGCCAGTTCGCCCGCGACTGGATTCTGGAAAACCGCGCCAACCGTCCGATGTTCAACGCCTATAAAAAACTGGAACGGGAACACGGCGTCGAAAAGGTCGGCAAGGAACTTCGCCGCATGATGAAGTGGATCAACGCCAAGGAAGTCTAAGACTTCGCCGTCCCGTCTTACAGGAGCGTCGCCGCCGATGGTTTTGACCCTTTCGACGATGCAGCCCCTCGGCTCGCCGGCCCCCGATTTCGCCTTGCCCGATCCGTCGGGCCGGGTTCATCGCTTGGCCGACTTCGCCGGCGCTCCGGCGCTTTTGGTCATGTTCATCTGCAACCACTGCCCCTACGTGAAGCACATCCGCACGGGGCTGGCGGCGTTGACTTCCGAGTACATCGACCGCGGCGCCGCGATCGTCGGAATCAGCTCCAACGACGCCGAGAAGTACCCCGACGACGCCCCGGATAAGATGGCCGAGGAAGCCGTCGCCGCCGGTTACGGGTTCCCGTATCTGTACGACGAAACACAGTCGGTCGCCCACGCCTACAAGGCGGTCTGCACCCCCGACTTCTTCCTCTACGACGCGAACCACAACCTGGTCTACCGCGGCCAGTTCGACCAAGCCCGCCCCGGCAAAGAGGTGGCCGTCACCGGCCGCGACCTGCGGACCGCGCTGGACGCCGTCCTTGCGGGAGCCCCCGCGCCCACCGACCAACTGCCTAGCATGGGCTGCAACATCAAATGGAAGCCGGGCAACGAGCCGGCCGTCTAGACCCGAAAACTCAAGCGCCGGCCGCCCTCCGCGGCGGCCGCCGCTTCCCTCCGACCGCGATGGTCCTATAAATACCGTCGTCCCTCCCTTGCACGCCGCGTTCGTTCGAGCCAACCTCCAAGGAGCCGTTTCATGAAGTCGATCTTCACCCTGGCCGCCGGATGTCTGTTGTCGATCGGTGTCTCGGCCGACGGCGCCGACGCCCCCAAGTCGCCG
>JBOFFD010000254.1:0-1690 GCA_051648425.1 Planctomycetia bacterium | reverse complement strand
CGGCCGGTTGCAGGTGCGGCAGGTTGACGTTCCAAAACGAGCCTGCCGGCGGCGGGCGGCGCAGCAGGTCGGGCAGGACGCGGGCGACCCAGCGCTCGGCGCGGGGCCAGTCGAACGGCAGGCCGCGCTTGCGGTACTGGGAAAAGGCGACGCCGGGCAGACCGTGGAGGACGCCCTCGCGCACCGCGGCGCAGGTGCCGGAGTAGAAGACGTCGACCCCCAAGTTGCCGCCGGCGTTGACGCCCGCCAGCACCCAATCGAAGGAATGCGGCGCGCGGTGCAGCCCCATGCGGACGCAGTCGGCCGGGGTGCCGTCGACGGCGAACAGACCGTCGCCGCGCCGTTCAACCGACAAGGGCCGTTCGGTGGTCACCGCGTGGCTGCAGCCGGAAAGACCAACCGTGGGCGCTAGAAGGATCGGCGAGCCGACGGTGCGCGCGGCGGCGGCCAGGGTCTGCAAGCCGGGGGCGTCGTAGCCGTCGTCGTTGGTGACCAGGAAGCGCATTCGTGTACTTTCATCGGTACGCAACCCCCTTCCGTCAGCGGGGCGGGGATTCGGCGTTTTCGGGCGGCGGCGCCGGCATGTATGGAACTTTGCCGTCGCGCCGCTCGTCCAGGTTATGGCGATAGGTGCGCCACGGCCGAAGCGAATAGCGGCCGATGACGCCGCCGAAGGCGCCGAGCACGCAGAAGATCACCCCTTCCATCAGCGGGTCTTTCGGAATGATCTTAAAGGTGGTCACGATGAAGGACTGGCCCCAGACGATGAGTCCTGCGAAGAGGCCCTGCGAGAATCCGGATTTCGTGCCGGCGGCCGCTAAGCCGCCGGCGGCAAGCACCATGGCGACGTTGAGCGCCCACCGCGATTTGTCCAGATGGCGGATCGCGCCGGCTTCCCCGCTGGCGAAGAAGTACAGGGGCTGAATGACGCAAAAAAAGTAGAGAAACGGCACGGCGGCGACCGACTTGCCCAATTGGGCGAGCTTGTCCGCGGGGGACGGCGGCTTCTCGACGAAGGTCGGTTTGGCGTCGTGGTCCCAGCCGTCGATCGGGGTGAATTCGACTTCCTTCGGGGCATCGATCTTACCGCGAACCCATAGGCCGGCGAAGAAGCCGAACGCGGCGGTGAAGAAGGGCAGGGTCGACCATTCCAATATGCCCGGCGTGACGCCTTGCATGCCGTAGCGCTCGGCCACCGTCCTAGCGCCCAAAAAGGTGAGCGCTGTCGCCACGCCGGCGGCCATACCGACGAGCTGTGAAAGAAAAACCGAGCCGAGGGAGACCGTCGTACCCATCAGCACGCCGAGGATCGGAGCGCCGAACATCAAGGAGGCGAAGATGGCGGGGTGGGTCTGGGAACCAGTGTTCAGCGAGAAGGCGGGGTCGACGGCCCGAATGGCGACGAGACCGAATCCGCCGACGAGGATCGTCAGCAATGTGGAGAGGAACCAGCAACCGAACAGTTGAACCGATCGCTGGAAAAAGCCCGGCGGCTTCGTGCCTTCAACGATGGCCGACTGCTTGCCGACCTTGTCGTCTTCCGACGCCGCATTGAGCAGCGTGTAACGCATGCGGGAGCCGCACTTCGGACAATCCGTCGAAGCGACGTCCTGGTACGAACACTTGACGCATTCCATCGGCATGTCGTCGCCCTCCGTCTGTCGCCCCGCCGACCGTCCACGGTGGAACG
>JBOFFD010000253.1:0-5994 GCA_051648425.1 Planctomycetia bacterium | reverse complement strand
TTCGGCCCGGTCACCACCAAAAGATCGTACTCGCCGCCCAACTGCACGCTGATCGGCACCACTTCGGTCGGCCCGTCGTCGACCGGCGGCGGTTCCGGTTCGTCGGCCTCGGACGCCTCGACGACCACGATCGGCGCCGCCGCCGCCCCGGCCAGATTATTCAGCAGCGCCGACGCCCGGTCGTCCTCCGTCGGCGGCGCTTCCTTCGGAAGAACCGGCTCGGCCCGTTTCTTCACCAGCGCCGCCTTCCGCTTCTTTTCGCGGAGTAGATGCAGCAGCAGCGGATGTCGGGCGTCCGACAGCGACAGCCGGCCGTCGTCGACGATCTCCGGCGCGCTCATGAAGTATTCCCGGCTGCAAAGCGCCTTGGCGTGGGTGAAGTCGAGTTCGCCCAGCATCTCGACGATTCGCAGCAGTCGATCGGCGTGCTTGGCGACGGTCGCCGTGAAGCGCCGCAGCACCTTGCGGATTTCTCTAAGTTCAGCACTTTTCAGAATCGACACTTCGGCGTTCAGTTCGGCCACTTTCGCCGGCTCGATGTACACCGTTTCGCCGCTGCTGGAGGTGCGATGAACCACCCCGGCGATCTGGTGGCGGTAGTTCACCGCGATCGGCAGGACGTGGTGTTCGCCGTTGACCGTGGCGTTCTGATAGCGCAGCGCCTTTTGAACGTCGGGCTGGCGCAGCAGGCGCCGCAATTCCGCTTGGATTTTGGCCTCGTAATCGGCCAGTTCCGCGCGGATCTTACCAAGCTCTTCGCTGGCCGAACTGCGCACGACCCCCTTCTCGTCGATGGCGGCGTCGATGGCGCGGGCGTAGTGCCGCATGTCTTCGGTTTCAGATAGCAGTCGGTCCAGCTCAGGATAGTCGCGGCCGAGTTTCATCCAGTAGTCGAAGACGCGGCCGGTCAGTTCGTACACGTCCCGAATGTCGCGGATTTGGTCGATTTCCAAGAGCACGCCCATCTCGGCCCGTTTCACGGCGGTGCGCACGTCGCGCAGGCCGGCCAGCGGCGGCACGAGCCGCGTCTCCAGCGCCTGCACCATTTCGGTGGTGCGAGCGATCTGTTTCCGCAGCGCGGCGGCGTCGACCGACGGCGTCAGCGTCGCCGCCTTCTCCTTGCCCAACGGCGACGAAGCGTACGTCGCCAAGAGCGACCGGACCTTGTCGAACTGCAACAGGTCGAGCGTATGTGCATCCATCGTTCAGTACGTATTCCGTCGCGTTCCATGCTCGTCGAAAGATCCGCCTCGCCGCCGCGCGGCGACTTGGAACGACGCGCCGCCGACCGTTCAGGTTCACGCGCGCCGCGCCGAATCATACCATCTTACGGCCGGCAAGGCGGTTCGACGAAGGGCGGCGGGAGGCGACGACGATGTTGATCGGTGGAACGCTCGTTCTTTCGGACGACCCGACCCGCGCGCGGTTGGCCGACGGCTGGCTTGAGACCGCCGGCGGGCGGATCGCGCGAATCGGTTTCGGCGCCCCGCCGGCGCCGTTGGATTTCGGCGGCGACGGTTGGCTGATATCACCCGGTTTCGTCGATCTGCACGTCCACCTGCCGCAATTCGAAGTGATCGGCGCCGACGGCCTGCCGCTGTTGGAATGGCTGTCGACCGCCGTCTTTCCCGCGGAAGCCCGTTGGGCCGACCCAGAGTACGCCGAGCATCAGGCCGAGTCGTCGGTGCGGCAACTGCTGGCCCACGGGACGACCAGTTTCGCCGCCTTCGCCACCGTCCACGGCCCCGGCGCGGAACGGGCGCGGGCCGTCTGCCGCCGCTTCGGGCTGCGGGCGGCCGTCGGCGCGGTGTTGTCCGACGAGCAAATGCCGGAAGGGCTGTACCGCCCGGCGGACCAATTGCTGCGAGAGGCCGACGCCGCGTTCGACGAACCCCGGCCGCCGGACGACCGAGTCGAGGCGATGGTCGCGCCGCGCTTCGCCGTTTCGTGCAGCGAAGAACTGATGCGCGGCGCGGCCGTCGTGGCGCGGCAACGCGGCGCGATCGTAGCGACCCACTTGTCTGAAACCCGGCCCGAGTGTGAATTGGTGGCGAAGCTGCGAGGCGGGCCGTCTTACACCGACGTCTACCATCGTTGCGGATTGCTCTCGCCGCGCACGCTCTTAGGGCATTGCATTTGGCTCGACGACGCCGAGCGCCGCACGCTGGCTAAGACCGGTGCGAAGGCCGCCCACTGCCCCACCGCCAACATCTTTCTGCGGTCGGGCGTCATGGACCGTTGGGCGCTGGTCGAAATCGGCGTGGAAGTCGTTTTGGGAAGCGACGTCGGCGCCGGCTACGAACGCTCGATGGCGCGAGTCGCGCGAGCGATGATCGACGCCGCGAAACACCTGAATCGACCAGCGCCTAGCGCGGCCGAGGCTTGGCGACGAATCACGACCGGAAACGCCGACGCCGTCGGTTGGTCGAACGTCGGTCGGCTGGCCGTCGGCGCTGACGCCGACTTGGTCTTACTGCGCCCCGACTTAGACTGGCGGTCCGCCGCCGACCCACTGGCGCGGCTGCTGTACAGCTACGACGACCGCTGGCTGATGGCGACGCTGGCCGCCGGCCGCGTCGTCTACGAAGCGTAACCGCCGCCTCTAAGACTACGCCGGGTCGTCCTTCCGCCGCCGAACTCGTACGTTGCCGTCTCGCCCGTTTCGGCAACCACCGATTCCACAGCGAGACCGCCACCATGAAATTCATCTTTCCCGCGTCGATCGCCGCCGCTCTCTCCATGTCAATCACTGCGGCGGCGGAAACACATCCCGGCCGCCGAGTGTTGGGCAGCGACCAGGGTCATGCGTCGATCGTCGATCCCGCCGGCCGGGTCGAATGGCGCTACGACGTCAAGGCACGATGCCACGACCTGTGGATGCTGCCCAACGGCAACGTGCTGCTGCAACTGAACTGGACGACCGTCGCCGAAGCGACGCCCGATAAGAAGATCGTCTGGAAGTACGAAAGCAAGCCGAAGGACGGGTACAAGGGCGCCGTGGAAGTACACTCGTTCCAACCGCTCGCCGACGGCTTGGTGATGATCGCGGAGTCGGGAAATCTGCGCATCATCGAAGTGAATCGCGACGGCGCGATCACTAAGACCGTTCCCCTGACCGTGGACCGGCCGAATTCCCACAGCGACACCCGCATGGCTCGTAAACTGAAGACCGGCGGCTATCTCGTGGCTCATGAAAGCGACGGTAAAGTCCGCGAATACGACGCCGACGGCAAAGTCGTTTGGACCTACGCCCTTGATCTCGGCGGTCGGCCGCGCGCCCCCGGCCACGGACCGAAAGGGCACGGCGTCGCGGTCTTCGGCGTCGCCCGCCTGGAGAACGGCAACACGTTGATCGGCGGCGGCAACAACAACCGCGTCTTGGAAGTGAATCCCAAAGGCGAAATCGTCTGGAGCGTCGGCCACGACGAACTGCCGGGAATCAGGCTCGCCTGGGTGACCACCGTCCGCGAGCTTTCCAACGGCAACATCCTCTTCGGCAACTGCCACGCCGGCCCGGAGAACCCGCAACTCGTGGAAGTGACGCGCGACAAGAAAGTCGTCTGGGCGTTCAACGACTTCAAGACGTTCGGCAACGCGCTGGCCGCCGCCGTCGTCCTCGACTGAAAACGAACGCTTTCTTAACCCTCGTCGTCTTCCTCTTCATCGCCGCGCGGGAGGAAGAAGGCGGCGCGGACGGGGGCCGGCATTTCGCTGTTCGGCCCCTTCACCGCCTTCCAAATGACCTCGTTGAACTGCAAGTCGTCGGCGGCGTCCTCCTTCGACAAATCGAACTTCATCGACCGCTCGGCGCCCCAGGCGGTCTTTTGATTCTTCTCATTCAGATCGACCGCCGGAACCAAATGCTGGTAAGGTTTCGCGTCGGGCGTCGGTTGGAACGAACCGTACATCGGCCGCGCCGCCGCGTCGAACTGCGTCATCGGCTTGACGCCTAAGATCAGCCCCATGGTTCGCAACATGCTGGACGTGGAGTAGAAGCCGGAATCGACCGCCCCTGGCTTCGCGTACGGACTGACCACCAGCGCCACCGTACGGTGGGCGTCGACGTGGTCCGAGCCGTTCTGGGCGTCGTCCTCGACGACGAAGATCGCCGTTTCGGGCCAGAAGCGTGTTTTGGAAACCGCCTCGACGACCCGGCCGAGGGCGAGGTCGTTGTCGGCGAGGTAGGCCGTCGGCGTGGGACTGCCCGGCCGCGTCCCTGACGTATGGTCGTTCGGCAGCCGCAGCGTGATGAACGCCGGCAGCGCCCCCGCCTTGTCCCAATCATTCAGTTTGGAAATGAAGCGGTCGGCCCGCGACTGATCGGTGACGCTCAAATCGTACGGTGAAAACAACAGGTCGGTGTGACCTTCCAGCACTTTAAGACGCGGCGAGCCCGGCTCGCCCCGTTTGGCGCCGCCGGAGACGAACTCGCCGAAGTTGTAGAATGGAACGCCGGCTTCGGCGCAGCGATGCCAGAAGTAGCCGCCGCCCGACATTGCGACGTCGCCGCCGGCGCCTTCGGCGGGGTAGCCGATCTTACGATGCTTCGAGCCGCGGTAGCTGAGCGGCCAGGCGCGTTCCACGTAGTCGGTGGCGTACGCGCCCATCGTCCATTCGTGACCGTCGGCCGACACTTCGCCGTCGACGTAGAAGTTGTCGAGCAGGACGAATTCCTTCGCCAGCCGATGGTGGTTCGGCGTCACTTTTTCGGGGAAGAGACAAAGGGCGGGGTCGCCGTTCCCTTCCGGCACGTCGCCGAAGACCTGATCGTAGGTGCGGTTCTCTTTAATGATGTACAAGCAGTGTTTGATCGGGCTTTTCCCGCCGACGGCGCCGGGGATCGGACTGTCCGAGGGCCGCGCCGCCCCGACGGCGTCGTCTTTCTTAAGCGGGCTGCAGGCGTAGGCCGTCTTAGTGTACTCGACCATTTCGTCGGCGGTCGGCAGTTTCAGACGAGCGACGGTGCCGCGATACAAACCGCCGATATACTGCCGAATGGTGACGTCGCGTTTCAGGGTCGGGTTCGGCCCCTGCGGGTTGGCCTTCGGCGTCGTACCCTTGCCGTTCGTGAAATAGAGGCTCTTGCGGGTTGCGTCGTAGCGCACCGACGTCGGGTGCCAGCCGGCGGGAATGAAACCGAGCGGCTTCGCTTCGCCCCGCGTCGCCACGTTCAGCGCGACGATGTTGTTGGAATCGGAGTTGGCGACGAAAAGCAACTGACCATCGGGCGTTAGCGACAAGCTGCTGGGCGTGTTGCCGACCGGCGCGGCGGGATACAGCGAACAGGCGACGGTTTCCAGCGCCTTGCCGGTTTCGGCGTCCAAGACGCTCACGCGCGTCGAGTTCGAGCAGGCGATGTACAGCGTCTTGCCGTCGGGCGACGCGGCCATTTCCGTCGGGTGCGACTCCGTCGCCCACTTCGCCGCGACCTCGCCTTTCTTAAGATCGACGACGGCGACCGCTTTGCCGCCCCACAGGCTCACATACAGCCGGCCGTCTTTCGTCGGCAGGCAGGCGTAGGGATGCGTGTCGGCCCCGGTGGAAATGCGACGCGGCTTCGACGTGCCGTCAAGCGAGATCACCGCGATTCCATGACCCCAAGCCCCGCAGACGTACAATTCGGAACCGTCGGCCGAGACGGTGAGACCGGCGGGAATGAACGTCTCTTTTTCTGGAACGATGCGGATCTCTTTATGTTCAGAGAGGAAGCCGTCGGCGAATTTGTATTCGTGGACGACTTCATACTCGCCGCCGCTGGCAAAAAGTCGCTTGCCGGCCGGGTCGAACGCCAAGCCGTAGAAGCTTTGCGGTACGACAGCGCTGGAAACCCGGCTCCAGTCCTGCAAATCGAGTACGACGATTTCATGGGCGCCGAAGCCCGAGTGTAGAACGGCGGCGTACTGACCGGCTGGGTGCAGGGCCATCTGAACGGGGAAATCGCCGACTTCCAAATGGACGCCCGCCGGCTTCAACGACCATTGGTTGGGCAGTTGG
>JBOFFD010000252.1:0-7132 GCA_051648425.1 Planctomycetia bacterium | reverse complement strand
TCCCCTTCGTCAACGGCTTCCACCCGTCCGACAGTTCCTGCACGGTGCGTTCCAACACCATGTTGGGTTTTCCATTGACTAAGAACACCGTCGTCTGCCCCAGCGTGTACACCTCCACGGTGTTCCACCGCCCGTGCGGCTTCTCTTCGCTGGGGCCGTGCGTGACGTAGCCGGTGCCATGGTAGAGAGGCTTCGTCGGATCAAAGATGGGATGGTAGGCGCCGGGTTCTTTTCGGACCCGAATGTTGCAGCCGCTTCCCGCCAGCGCGATGAAGTCGCCGCAATCGCCTTCCTGGATTTGACACTCCAGCGAGCGCATCCAGACGTTCCAAAAGGCGCCGTGCTTTCCGACGCAGTGCAGAAGCAGTCCGCTGTCGCGTTTGTCGTTCTTCCGAGGCTCCCACTTCTTTTCGCCCCACTTGAACTGAAGGCTCAAGTGATAATCGGAAAACTCCTGCTTCGAAGTCAGGCCGCCGTAGATTTCGCCGGTGACGCAAAGAACGTCCTCGCCGTCGATCTTCTTGACGGAGAAAACCTTGAGCGGGTCGTTGCCCAGACCCATCGGCGTGCCGTCTTTCCCCGAGTCGCTCTTACTGGGCCAATCGACGTCGACGCTCGTGTGGGGGACTCCCATGAAGACTTCCCACTGCCTAAGATCGGCGTCGAGCAAATTCCTCCACTCCGACGGCGCCGGTTCGTCGGCTTGCGCGACGGACGCGAACATGCTTGCAACAACGCTGAAGACCGCGGCGAAAAGCAGGCATCCACCGCGGGAACGGGCATTCCGCCCGACGGAAATTTGGTCGACTACACCGGACTGGCAACGGTCACTCATGAACAAACCCCGCGGCGCCCGGTGAGCTGGACGCATAAATGCCGATGATCGTCATTTTCGAGGTGCTAAGGTACAAACGTCGCGTATTCCGGCAATCGGGCGAACGAAAACGGTCGTATCGCATTGTTTTTAGGGGCTGCTGGACTTCGTCCTGGTAGGCTTCGAGATTCGGCGGTTGATCGATGCTGAAAACCGCCGTCTGCGTCGGCGCCTCGCCGTCGGTGTATTGGATCGGGAGGTACTTATGGACGAGTAAGAAGCAGTTGTCGGCCGGGGTCCAAATCAACGACGCCTCTTCGCGTCTTCTACGGCTGCGGGATCTCGTCGAGCTTCCACGGTTCCTCGCCGACTTCGAGCGCGCCCAGGTCGGGGGCCTTGCCGAGAAACGGCAGGCCGACGTCGACGCCCTGGTCGACAATCGCCTTGGCGTCGTCGCGCGGTCGATAGAACGGGAACGGTTTCGCGCCGGTCCGAGTCAACCCGTCCGGCAGGTCGACGAAGTTTCCGGGCGGCGGGTTCTCGACGTTGACGAGGAGGTTGCGGATCGCTTCGATCTTTTTCGGGACGCCCCGCTCGGTGGAGTGGAGCGGCCGCGGCCGACTCCACGCGCAGACCAGAATGTTGTTCAACAACCGCCACTTGTTCAGGCGTTCCTCCGACCAGGAGTCGAGAACCGCCCCCGATCCCGCCGCGTCGTCGGCGCAGAAGATCGTGTTGTTCACGACGTTCAGTTCGTCGACCCGCCCCTCGTTCATCCAAATCAGGTTGAGGCTGACGTTTTCGATGACGTTGTGATGAATCCAGATCGGCCCTGAACTGTGCGCGCCGTGGTGGCTGTAGATTCGTCCGCCCAGTTTTTCGACGCGGACCCAGTTGTGATCGAACTCCAAGTAGCCGCGAGGGCCTTCGACGGTGTAACTGTCCGTCAGGTAGTTGTGGTGGATGCGGTAGCCGTACTCGTACCCTTTCGTCTTAGGATCGATTCCGTTGTCGCGGGGGATCGAAATGCAGCGGGTCAGATGATTGTGGTCCAGGTCGACTTCAAACTCGTCTTCGAAGGGCGACTCGTAGGCGAAGTAGGTCGTATCGACGAAATTGTGGTCGAACCGGAACTTCCGGTGGCCGCCGCCCTTGTAGCCGTAGCCGTAGGTCTTGCGGGCGATGATCCGGTTGTGATGGACGCGCGAGTCTTCGAGCCACCGCGTGCGGATCAAGCCGCCCTCCCGCCAAGGCAGGACTTCCGTGCTGGCGTCTTCGAGGTGGCAGTTCTCGATTTCGACCTGCTTGCTGAATTCGACCCGCAGGCCGTTCCAGCGGAAGTCGTGGACCCGCAGATGTTGCAGTTTCACTCTCGTTCCGTCGCGGCAGTAGAAGGCCCCGGTGATTCGGTGTTTGGGGTCGCTGCAAAGTTCCAGATTCGACACGGTCAAGTCCGTCACGACCTTCCACGACCCGTCGGGCCGTTTGCCGGAAGCCGCGATCAGATACTCTTCCATCCCCTCGTGCCCTTCGGGATCGACCAACGGCTTCAACGGCCAGTCGGTCGACGCGATGATCCGCGAGACGTCGGGGCCGTCCGCCCGCCGGCCGACGACCGCCACGCCGTTCTTAGGGTAGGCGGTCCGCACGGCGATGTAAGTTCCGGGTAAGACGTGGATCGTGTGCCCGCCCTCGGCGACCCGATCGCAGGCGTACGCCAGCGAGCGCCACGCCGCCGGCTCGGCGCGGCCGTCCCGCTCCGGGGCGTCGACGCCGTTCGGAGCACAGTAGAAGTCGTCCGCGCGCAGGGAAACGGCTGCGGACAAACCGACTAAGACCGCCAGCAAGGGATGCAGGTTTCGTCGAGCCATGTCAAATGCACCTTAAAAGATCCGTCCGTAAATAAACTACCGATTTCCGGGACGGATCTCATAGTTCCAGTCGCCGTGGAAGGCGTTCCGTTTGAGATTCAGTTCCAGCATTTGCCGGTCGGTGATCTTCCTGCCTTTGCGGTAGTCCGCCTCGTCGAGTCGGCAATGCACTTCGAGTCCTTGCTCCGTTCTCGTCGAACCGACCAGGTTCACGACGACTTCGTGCGTTTCCAGCGGCACTCCGCGCCAGTTGCGGGTGATGCGACAGAAGAGCCGATGCTCGATCTTGTTCCATTTGCTCGTCCCCGGCGGATAGTGGCGGACTTCGACCGTCAAGCCGGTTTCATCGGCGAATCGTTGAAGTTCATACTTCCACAGCCGATTCCGGTTCCCGTTGCCGCCGCCGCTGTCCGCCGTGATCAGAAGCCGTTTCGCGGCGGCGTATCGCGTTCGCCCCAATTGCCGATGCCAGCGGCGGACGGCCTCCACCGCGAACTCGGCGGTGTCGCTGGTGATCCCGATCGAGACCCATGCTTCATTTCTGCGAAGGTCGTAGACGCCGTAGGGGATCGCTTTGCCGAGCTTGGAATCCGGGAAGTCGTGCGTATCGACCTCGACCGGATCGCCGGTCGGCCGATATTCACGGCCGACGTTCGCCTTTCTTCCGAGAACCTCCTTCTTTTTCGCGTCGACCGAGAGCGCCGGACGCCCGCCGCGGCCGTAGGCGCGGACCCGCCGGGCGATATGTTCGAACTGGGCGTCGCGGTCGGGGTGGTCGGCGCCTTCGCGGGTCTTGCGGTTGCCCTGAAGCGAATAGCCCAGCGAGCGAAGCAGGCCGGCGATTTTCGTCTTGCCGATCCGATACCCCTGCCGTTCAAGTTCACGCTGCAGGTTCACGAGGCTCTTGCACGTCCATCGCAACGGCGACTGCGGATCGCCGCGTTCGCTCGGTTCGACCAAGCGGTCCAACGCCCCGATCAAATCGCCGCGATGCCATTCGAGGGGTTTTCGGCCCCCGCCCGGCCGCCGTTGCCTGCCGCTGGTCAACGGTTCGACCTGGTCGAGCTCCGCAATCCCATTGCGGATCGTGCGATCCGACATTCCGGTCGCGGCGGCGACGGCCGCGATGCCGCCGCGGCCGAGCGCCAGCGCTTCGGTGGCGGCCCAGCGACGCTTCCCGCGCTCGTCCAGGTCGCCGACGAGGGCGTTGTAGTTGGCCTCGATTCCTTCGACTGTCTTTGCGTTCGGCATGCCGCCGATTGGAACGCACGCCATCAAACGACACAACACCAATACGGTAATTTATTTACGGACGGATCCTTGGTTGCGGAAACGGTCGCGCCAGACGCCGACGGTGCGGCCGATTCCGGCGGCGATTTCGTCGTTGCGGCGGCCGGCGGCGGACAAGTTCCCTGATTAACGCTTCGCTACACTAGGGTGCGGTCGTCGACATGGTCGGTTTGAAGAAATTCTTCGCGGGACAGTGTCATGGATCGAGTTTCGTCGTCTTCGGAATCGACGGCTTCACCAACATCGAATTTATTTGTCAGAACGGCGCCGTCCTTGTCGTCGTCGAACAGACTTGCCGTCGGATCGTCCTTTCCGACCATCTTAATATTTTCACCGCGGGAGCGGGCAACGGATCGGTCACGGTGCAGGTCTAACGCCGACGGAATCACTCGTCGAAGTCGACTATGCTTGGCGACGATTGCTATTCAGTGATTTCGCGCACATGTTTCGCTGCAACGGTGTCCCGCGCGGGCGGTGGAGACGCTGACGAAGCTGTTGACGCATCTTGAGAACGAAGCGTCCGCCGGATGAAGAACGGGGGCCGATCTTCTATTTTGACGGCGGCCTGCCGTTTCCGTTCTGCGTCGATCCTCCGTGGAGCCTGCCTCATGTCGTCGCGATTCTTCCGATGCCTGCTGGTGTTCGCCTTCTTCGAATTCGCGTTTGCGCGCGCCGGCGATAACGACCTCGTCGCGAGGTGGCCGTTGGCGGGGAACGGCCGCGACGTTGGGCCGCACGGGTTGCACGCCGGCGGCGAAGCGGTGGCGTTTGACGCCGCCGGAGCGAACTTTCCCGGCGCCGGCCAGCAGTTGTCCGTGCCGGCGGCAGCGCCGCTTGACTTCAAGGCCGGCGACTTCACCGTCTCGCTTCATCTGCACACCGACGCCGTCTTAGACGACGATCCCGGCGACCTCGTCGCGCAGTACGACCCCGAAAAACGCCGCGGCTGGAGTTTGTGTCTGCGCACCAGCACCGGCGTCGCCAACGCGGCGCCGATGCTGCGGCAGTTGCAGTTCGCGGTCGACGACGGCTCGGAACCGACCTTCACCGACGCCGGCAAGCCGGGCGCCGCCCTCTTGGCGTTCGCCTTCGCCGTGTGGAACGGCGACCTGTACGCCAGCACCTGCGAGCCGGGCGAGGGAGAGGCTGGGCGCGTGTATAAGTACGCGGCGCCCGACCAGTGGCTCGACGTCGGCGCGCCCGACGCCGCCAACACCGTCATGGCGCTCGTCGAATTCGACGGCGCGCTCTACGCCGGCACCGGCAAGTACAGGGTGGCCGGGTCGTCGCTGCCGGAGTCTAAGAACACGATCTTAGGGGGCGGCGTCTACAAATACGACGACGGGAAATGGACGTCGTGCGGCCGGCTGCCCGACGCCGAAGCGGTGGGAAGCTTCGCGTCGTTCGGCGGAAAATTGTACGCCACGTCGCTCTACAAGCCGGCCGGCTTCTTTCGCTACGAGGGCGGCGAAACCTGGACTCGGTTGGAAACCCCCGGCGGCAAACGGCCGGTGGCGCTGGCGGTGAACGACGGGGCGTTGTACGCCGGCGGTTACGACGAAGGGTGCGTCTACCGCTACGACGGTTCGACGTGGACCAATCTGGGGCGTTTCCTCGACGACACGCAGACGTACAGCTTCGCACCGATCGGCGGCCGACTGGCGGTCGGCTCGTGGCCCAGTGGCAAGGCGTTTCGCTTGACGGGCGACGCCGCCCCGAGTCAGTACGAGGACGTCGGTCGGCTCGGCCAGGAACTGGAAGTGATGGGGATGCTGCCGTTCAGCGGCAAACTGTACGCCGGCACGCTGCCGTCGGCCCAAGTGTATCGTTGGGACGGCGGGGTTCGGTGGACGCTTCTGAAACAACTCGACGCGACGCCCGACGTGAAGTACCGGCGGGCGTGGACGATGGCGTCTTACGGCGGCCGGCTGTTCACGTCGACGCTGCCTTCGGGCCGAATCCACGCAATGAAAGTCGGCGAAGCGGCGACGGTCGATCGGTCGCTGTCACCGGGCTGGCGCCACGTCGCGGCGGTGAAAAAGGCCGGCCGACTGACGGTGTACGTCGACGGTGCGCAGGCCGCGGAATCGACGCCGTTCCCAACCGACGCTTATACACTAACGACCGCGGCGCCGTTGACGATCGGCGGGGGACCGGTTGATTCGTTCGCCGGCCGACTCAAGGACGTCCGTCTGTACAATGTCGGCCTGGACGCCGCCGCGATCCGCGACCTGGCCGCGTCGAAGTAAGACGGAACAAGGGCCGCCGCAGGCCGCCATGAGGGAAGACGATCTGAATGAAAGTACTCGTGCCGA
Organism: Planctomycetia bacterium; assembly: GCA_051648425.1. Lineage (GTDB taxonomy): Bacteria > Planctomycetota > Planctomycetia > Kolteriales > Kolteriaceae > JBOFFD01. The sequence goes on along the minus strand of JBOFFD010000252.1, from coordinate 842 downwards.
GTCAGTTTTACTTTCGGTTCGCGCTGCGATGCCGAAAGCGCGAGTCGTTCGTCGGCGGCAAGGCGGCGGCGCAGGGACATATCGTCGATCTGCCGACGACCCACAAGCTGCCGTTTCCGGGGGAGATGGACAACCTGCGCGAGTTCGCCGAGTTCCGCATGGCCTGGAACGCGACCGGGCTGGCGCTGCAGTGGCGGATCGACGAAAAGAATGAACCGCTGAACGTGAACCCCGACAAACCGTTCGACGGCGACGGACTGTCGCTGTGGCTCGACGCCCGCGACGCCCGCACCATCCACCGCGCCAGCCGCTACTGCCACCGATTCTTAGTCGCCGTCTCCGACGGCGCCGCCCCGCCGAAGTCGATTGTGGCGCAGAAGCCGGTCGACCGGGCGGCGCAGGACGCCGTCTTACACGAACCGACCGCGTTTCAGACGGCGCTGTTCGTCGTCGACGACGACGGCGACGAAACGCCGGCGGCGAAGTGGAAGGGGCCGATCAAGAATTACCGCTGCGAACTGCTCTTGCCGGCGGCGTCGCTGACGGGGTACGACCCGACGTCGGCGCCGCGGCTGGGAATCTGCTACCGGCTCGTCGACCAGGAACTCGGCCAGCAACTGCTCGCCCCCGGCCCCGAATTTCCTTTCTGGGAAGACCCCAGCCTCTGGTCGACGTTGGAACTGACCGACTGACGGCGGGTCACTTATTACGTCGGAAAATAACTTCATCAGAAAGATGCCATCAGCCTGTCAGCGGTGTCATGTGTACTGCACCTCCGGGTGGTCGAAGTACGAGGCGACCTTCCCGGGAAGACCGCGGAGCGTCCCCATGAATTCCTCCAC
>JBOFFD010000251.1:0-2655 GCA_051648425.1 Planctomycetia bacterium | reverse complement strand
TCTTGGACGACGAGGAAATCGCGACGCTCGACGGCGACGGCTCGGCGTTGACGGTTCCATCGCTCTGGTCGATGCCCGACCGCGGCCGACTGGGAATCGGCGCGTGGGACGCCGAGACGGTGTTCCACCGGATTGAAGTCCGCGCGGCGCGAGACGGATTCAGTCGGCCGGCGCGGGCGATGGCGAAGCACCGGGCGGTGGACAAGGCGCCGGCGAAAGGGGCCGGCGGCCGGAAGCGGGTGCTGTTGGTGATCGCCAATCACCATTTCTTCTACCGCGAATACGCCCACCCGCGCCAGGAACTGGAGGAGGCGGGGATCCGGGTGACGGTGGCGGCGGGACGGCGGGCGCCCTGCCGACCGCATCAAGGCAGCGGCGAAGGAGCCGCCGGCGGCGTGGTGACGCCGGACGTGGCGCTGGCCGACGTGAAGGCGTCGGACTACGACGCGATACTGTTCAGCGGCGGCTGGGGTTCGTCGGCGTATCAGTACGCCTTCGACGGCCGGTACGACGACGCCGCCTACAACGGCGACCGCGCGGTGAAGGCGGCGGTCAACCGAATCATCGGCGAGTTCGTGGCGCAGGACAAATACGTCGCGGCGCTGTGCAACGCGGTGTCGGTGTTGGCGTGGGCGCGGATCGACGGCGCCAGCCCGCTGCGCGGGAAACAGGTCTGCGCGCCGACCCGCCAAGCCGCTCCGGGCTACTACGACGGCCGGCCGGGACAGCCTTCGTGCCGGTGGCATCCGGAGCGCAACGGGGCGGTGTTGTCGCCCGCAGGAGCCATCGGTTTGGAAGGAACCGCCGAGGACGACGTGCTGGTCGACGGCCTTATCGTCACCGGCGAGGACGATATTTCCGCCCGCGAGATGGGTCGGCGACTGGTCGAACTGCTTTCGACCGAGTAAGAGTCTCCGGGTACGCCCACACCTCGGGAGACTCGGCCGCCATGAAAAGCCACGGTCCTTGGACCATCCGCCAAACGCACGTCGTCTACCAAGATCCGTGGTTCCGCATCACCCGCGACGACGTCGTCCGGCCCGACGGCGCCGACGGATCGTACTGCGTCGTCTACTTGAAGCCGGGGGTGACGGTCGTCGCGCTGGAGCCGGACGGCCGCGTCCACTTGGCGGAGGAATTCCACTACGGAGTTGGTCGGTACACCCTGGAGGCGGTCAGCGGCGGCATCGAGGACGGGGAATCGGCCGTCGAATCGGCCCGCCGCGAACTACAGGAAGAGATCGGCGTCTACGCCGAATCCTTGACGCCCCTGGGGACGGTCGACCCGTTCACCGCCAGCGTGGTTTCGCCGACGCAACTATTCCTGGCGCGAGGGTTGACGCTGGGGGCAACCAACCTGGAAGGGACCGAGACCATCCGGCGGGTCACGCTGCCGCTCGCCGAGGCCGTCGCTCAGGTAATGGACGGTCGGATGAGCCACGCCCCGACCGGCGTGCTGCTGCTTAAGCTGAACCACCTCTTGATGATCGGCGCCCTGCCCGCGCCGTAAACCCGGCGGCAACGGTCGGCGCAAGAAAGAAACTGCCGGTCGCCGGCCGCGAAGTGCATGTCAAGGCACCGTTCGCGGATTGCCAACGGGTCTCCCCTTGATGGAGATACGGCGCAACGGCAGCGGCCCTTCGATAGTCGCGAAGTTTGAGGGTGATTTTAGTTGCTTCTTGAAGAGACACAGTTTAGGCTCTACTTCACGATACCCTCCGTCGACGCTCGGCCCCGTAAGCCGAAGCGGCCGTCGGAAAATGCTCGCCAAGGAAAGCAAGCATGTTCAGCCTCCCCGGCGTCTCCACGCCTTCGACCACCTCTCGCCCAGTCCCGACGAAATCCTTGTCGAAACCGTCGGAATATCGCTTGGAAACACTTGAAGGGCGGGAAGTACCGGCCACCTTCACCGTCACCAATCTTTCCGGCGACGGTTCGGTCGCCGGCTCGCTGCCGTTCGCGGTCACGCAGGCGAACCTCGCCGCCGGCCCGGACACCATCAATTTCAACATCGCCGGCGGCGGCCAAAAGATCATCAACATTAGTCAGACGTTGTTCGTCAACGACCAGACGACCATCGACGCGACCACTCAGCCGGGCGGCGACGGTACCACTCCGCAAATCATCGTCTTGGGCGGTTCGACGGTCCCCAGCCTCTTCCTGCTCAACACCGATCCGTCGCGCGGCACGACCAGTTCCGGCTCGGTCATCAGAGGCTTCCAGCTCGGCAACTACAGCTCCAACGGCGTCACGATCTTCAACGGCTCCGACCGCAATACCATTTCGGGCAACTGGATCGGCTTCCACAAAGATGCAACGGGAACGCCGCGGCTGACCCGCTCGTCGGTCGCCGGCGTCCGCGGGATCGGCATCCAGTCGAACAACAACCTGGTCGAGAGCAACACGATCTCCGGCGTCGACAACGGCATTACGCTCGGAGACGACATTTCGACTCCGACGGGCCGGACCTACACCGGCAACACCATCCGCCGCAACCGGATCGGCACCGACCCCACGGGTGCAACCGCCGCCGGTTACGGCAACGGCGACGGCTCCGATGGCGGCGACGGCATCTTCCTGGGCGCCGGCGCGAAGAACAGCGACCTCGGCCCCGACAACGTCCTGTCCGGCAATTCCAGCGCCGGCGTCGAGATC